>NZ_FLUY01001131.1 GCF_900092655.1 Candidatus Thiosymbion oneisti | reverse complement strand
CAGACTGGTTAGGATATTTTGCGCAAATTTGCCTTCTCAGCAAGCCAGAGGGGCGGCGTATAACTTGCTGTTATTGTCGAGAAAAGGCTACCTGTTCCGTCATCGGTCATCGTGCTACCGACTGTCGTCCTCTTCGACCAGTCTGGAATCCATAAAGAGCCTTTCGTTTTAGGAGGATGATCAGGGATCGGATAGTAGCCTCGCTCACCCCCAGCTCATCAACCAACTGCATGACGGGCTAGTTTGAGGCCTGAATAGAACGGCGAGTCTTCGGGATTGTGGTCGCATTGACGTGCAAGCGAATATTCATGGCATTTTTCCCGTCACCGCGTGGGTCACAAGCTATTCCAGAATCTTTCTGGCACGCAACGGTAGTGCTTAACTGGTGAACTTCATCCGGCTCTCACGCTCCGGCATCCTGAAACCTTGGCCGCTGAGGCGGTCACACGGCGTTCCTGCCCGCTGAAGCATGGGGACGATCCATTCGAGACCACCACATGTTAAGCACTACCGGAATTTGAACCCGGCAGGGTGCGACCTACCGTTTTTGTTGCCAACAGACCCTCTTGAGCAGGTATCCTGCCGCCACCCAGGCACCTCGCGATCGAGATCCACTTGCTGCCATTTCTTGTGGCCCCCTTTTCTGAGCGCCCCGATGTTGTCCCGGATTGCCCTACCAAGCATACCGAGTTGTTCGCAACGTCCTCGGTAGTAATCATCATGGTGCGCGGAAAAGTCGAACGAGACCAGAATGGCACGCACCGCGGCCGTCGGTACTTTTTCTTTCATCCAGGGATAGTCGTCGGGTCCCAAGTATACGCCGTCACCTTCGTAGGTCTGTGCGAATATTTCTCGTTCGGTGATCGGCACGAAGTGGATGCCATTGAGCAGCTGCAAGTCATCCTCTCTACCGGATTCTGACATTTGCGTGAGCCGCTCGAATACCTTGGTCGGTTTCCCGGCCACATAGAACATTGCATCCAGTTTATCTGATAGGACACCATCGATTGCGTCCTCAGTGCCGAGATGTTCCTCGCGTGCGATGTCGATATTCAGGATCTTGAGCAGGTTCTTTGCGGTCAACCAAACACCGCTGCCGTCACGTCCGATCGACACCCGCTTGCCCTGGAGATCCCGCAGGGTCTTGATCTCCTTCCTCGCGAGGACATGGACCTCTTCCAGATAAAACGGAAAGATGACACGCAGCCGCTGGGTAACCCTCTTCAGCTCCGGTTTCTGCTTGATGAAGGTCAAGACATCGGCTTGGACGATACCGAATGCCGCGTTCTCTGCACTGTCGATTCGCATTATGTTGGCCACGGACCCGGCCGATTCCTTGATCTGAAGCGTCAGGCCCTCCTTCTCGGCATACGGCGCCATATCCTGGCCGAATCGATAATAGGTACCTTTCTTGGAACCCGTTACCATGCCGACTGCTTCGACTGCTGATGGTTTCGATGGCAGTGTTGGCGGATCTGTCTGGGGGCAATTCGGATGGTTCGGTATTTGCGTGCAGTCCGGCTTCTGTATCGGTGGCATGGGTGGTTGACTTTCCCCTGGGGGTGGGGACCTGTCAATGCAATCCGGGTTCGACAAGCAATAGGCAATTACCGCTCCGGCAGAGACCAACACCAATATAACCAGCATCCAGAGCCAGTACTTACGCCATGGCGTCTTGTTTGGCAGCAATCGGTGGGCCTGGGTCCAGACATCCAGGTGACAGCGGGTTGCATGTTTTGCGACCTCGTGCCGGTGGGTCGGGCCGTCCCTGCCGTCCTCGCCATCGGTCCCAAGATCACGCGGGAAATGCTTCTCGGTCGGATAGGTACCCAGTGGGTCTTCGACCTCCTTCCCGTCCAAGACCACGACAACACGGTATTTCCACTCGCGATTGTTTCCTGATAGCCGGGTACGGACCTCCGGACGCAGGGGCCCGTCGCCGACCTCATGGCTAATGGTGCCTTCGGATAGCAAGCGCTCCACGACCTCCTGCTCAGTGGCCGGCAAGGTCGGATGAGACCCAGGCTCAGCCGTACTGGAAGGCTCCTCGGGCTTGCCGGGGAAAGGGTCTTGAGATTGTTTGCCGCCCATCTGGCGTTACTCACGCCCGTCCGATGTCCTGGCGAAGGCGCCAATCAGTCGTCGAGATAGAAAGCGCGCAACAGCTGCGTGTGTGACTGCTTCGGACGCCGGATATGGTCCTCGCGCAACGCAAAATCCCGTTTGAAGAGGAATATGATCGGGGGCCGGATAGTCGTCTCAAGCCCGATATTGTCGATCTGTGTACCTTCGATGCCGTCAAAGTACATAGCGGCGTAGAGACTAGCAAGGGTGTCGCGGTCGATCTTGGGCTTACGCTCGGCGACCTGATACTCGACCTCGTCCCGGTAGAGGACCCGGGTGGCCGAGAGGCGCTGGGCATCGGGCAGTCGTTCGCTGAGGCGGCTGACGACCTCCGAGAATGTCCTCCCGAGCCTGCGATCACTGCCCGCGGTACGGTCTTCGAAGCTGGCGTTTTCGCCGCGGGCGTGGGCCTCGGTCGCCAGCTTGCGCCGCTTCCATTCGTCTTCGGTGAGAAGGTAATAATGCTCCTCGTCCCAATCGATAATGCCGATGGCCAGGGCCTCTACGGCCAGCAGATCATAGCCGCTCAACACCGGATGGGTCGGCACATTGATGTGTTCCAGCGCCTCCCTGGTAAACATCTGCAGTGGCGAGGAGTTCTCACGCCGCGCCTCGTCGATGAAACTGTTGTGGTACGCATTGATACGGCTCAGGGTGTAGGCGGGGAAGCCGGAAAACTCGCGGTAGAGCAGGATGCTGTGGCGGTCGGAGGAGCGCGAGAAGGGCACCTCAGCACCGGATCGCCGGGTGCTCTCGCGCAGGACCGATTTTAGCTCGTCCCAGGCCGCATCCTCTGCTTCGTAGTAGCCCACGACCACCGTCAAGGCCTGCTCGGAATCGCGCAGGGTCGCGAAGCGTTTGGCCTTACCGTTGAGGCGACAGTAGTACCCCGCGAGCTCGTAGGCGGTGCGGATGTTGTCGCGGTAGTCGATCGGGTGGTCGGGATTGTTGCGGGCATCGAGAACACGCTGAGCGACACTCTTACGCTCGATCTCCTCGGCGAATGGGACCCGGCAGATCCCCATGATCATGCCGCGTAGCTGTAACAACTGATCCTCATTGTCGAGAAAGCTGCGGATATCCCACACACTGCCGCCAACCTGTCCCAGGAGGTCTTGGAACAGCGCGTTCTTGAGGTTATCGGTAGCGACACTCGCCATCAGCTGCTCGATGTCGGAGAAATATTCGTTGTCATAAATAAGGATCTCGAACGGCGAACCCTGGATGCGCTTATTGTCCTCGTAAGCGCCCTTGAAATCCTTGGCGATCTTCTCGGAATAGCTCTGGATCAGATCCAGATCCTTGGTGCGCGCCTGGAGGATCGAGATCGCCCCTTCACCACCCTCGACCAGGCGTTGGCGCGAGTCGAAAACCCCATCATAGAAATCCCCGGCCGCACGCATCCGGATGAACCCGATACGGTTTTGGAAATACTGCCGGATGGTGCCATAGGTAGTCTTGAGCTGCTCGCGCTGGGCATTGCGCTTGAAGGGCGCGAACAGGCCGGCATCGAGCAGGCTGGCGAGCTCGCTGTTCTCCTTGTTCATGCGGTCGGAAAGGCGCTTCTCGTGGCCGAGCAGGTTCTTCATCTCCTGCTGGGCAAACTCCCGCGACGAGCGCGCGGACTCGAGCAGTTCCTTCAGGAAGCGGCCGACATAACCGACGCCCTGCCTATCGTCCTTGAACATGGATTTCACGGTCCGGTTAAGCAGTGCGCGGAAGGTCTGGAGCTCGTCGACGACGCGCGCCTGTAGCGATTCCTCGAGCTGGACCAACTCACTATTCAAGGTCTTGACGATCTGATTGATGCGGCCGATCTCGAGGTCGCTGATCTTCTCGAGGTCGGCGTTATAGGCCCGGGTCAGGCTCTTGGTCACCCACTGCACATAGATCTCGCGCTCACCGCCGCTCCCCTGACGCTCGACGAGGCGGTCGGGCAGGTCGGTGCCGCTCTCGTCACAGCTCAGGCCCTCGCTGGGGATGAAATCCTGGGCCCTGCGCTTGGCCTCAAGGATCTCCTGGGGAGCGGTCGCACCGATGACGTATTCGTACAGCAGCATCGCACCCAGCCTGGCGGCACAGAGGTCGCGTACCCGTTCGGCCGGAAAACGGATCTTGCACAGACCGAAGGAGCTGTAGCAACGTGAGGTGCCATCGGCATCGCTGGCCAGGGCAAATGCCTCGGTGTTGTTGCGGCTCGACTGGATCATCTGCGACAGGGAGTCGCCGTCGTCCTGGGCATCGGCGCCGGAATCGAGAAAAATCATATCGGCGCAGAGCTGGGCAAACTCCTGCGGCGAGGACAGCTCGATGTCCATGATGTTGCTGCTGCCGATCAGATAGACACTGTCGAAGGCACGCTGTCGGAGCTCGTCACGCCGGACATCCGGATAGTCCGGCGAGTAGGAGGCGAACTCCCGCTGGAACCAATTGAACTCGCGCAGGGAGGCATAGGTGTTGGCAAGTACCCGCTTGCTGACGGCGTCATAGACATCGCCGAGGGCGAACAGGCCCTTGATGCGACATTTGGTCGGCAGCTCGGCCTGTTGCTGCAGATAGCGCAGCTCATAGGCGGTATCGATACACAGCCCGGCCCCGGTGCCGCCGCAGATGGAGCCGACGATGTAGATGTTGAGTTCGCCGCTGCGCAGCCCCGGGAAGCGTTGCTTGACCTCGCTCGTCACGAGCCGATCCGTGAGTCGATGGATACGCCTGGCGAGTTCTTCGTGCGCGAGGAAGAAGCCCAAGCGGCCGATCGCCTTGATCTGGCGCGCCCCCTCGGTCAAGGGTAAAAACTGATAGCCTTCCTCCGGGAACCAGCTGGATACCGCTGGGATGTTACGTGCCTCGGAGCCCCTAGTCTGGTCGGTGATACGGAAGAACTCGTTCTTGTCCTCGTCGAGCCGGATCGGCTCCCCGAACAGATCGGCCGATGGGAGCTCGCCCTTGAGTTCATCGATATCGATGGCCAGAAAGCGTACAAACTCCTTGAGATCCGGGGCCTGTTCCTCCAGCGCCTTCTTGAGAAAGGTAATGGTGGACACACCGGTACCACCCAGCCCGATCACAACGGCGGGTTGAACTTGTTTCATGCCTTGGGCTCCCGTAGATAGCTCGAATTCCTCGGTGCTCAACTGCGCCGAGACGCGGGTTTGCTCCCCGGACCAAAGTAGGGATCAGCTGCTATGACAAGCTCCCGGCTGCCTCTTGCCTAGAGATCCGATAAAAGAGATCCGGTAAAACCGACACATTTCTCGATGACCGACCGATCACCCGAAGACGTCCCCTTGTCGTCGTGAAGAAGGCTCCAGCGACGAGCCGGATCCGAATGGGCCCTCTTCATCCCGGCCCGATCTATTTTCGGTCTTGCGAATCAGAAAGAGAATAGTCTGTATCAGGATCACGATCAGCACGCCGATCGCAGTGCCGTACAGGGTCATCAACACATAGGGCACGAAGATCAGGTCAAGCAACAACACAACACCGGCGAGGAACAGGACCATCTGTGCTTGAGCGATGACATGCCCCTTGTGGACACCGAGGCGTTTGAGCCAGTAGCCGCAAGCCCATAAGAGAAGACCCCACGCCAGCGAGAGGCCGAGGAACCAGCCAACCGCGCCCCAAGCGCCCCACACCCAGGCCCAATCAAAAAGGCCCGTCATTGCCACCGGCTCCGAAGGGGTCATCCAAGGCACCCGAGGTCGAGATCATAACACCACCGAGTTTGTGTCCACTGTCGTCCTTGAGATCGAACGGCTCATCGAGGCCGATCTCGATACTCGGCTTCTCGGCCCCTTCGTAGAACAGGATGGCCTCGTCCGCGGAGACGCGGAACCTCTTGCGGCCGAGATAGGTAATGGCGGCGGCCTGTTTGACCTCGAGCCCCTCTGCGGGTACCGCCCCGCCCGCCAGATCACCATTGGCAATAGCGATCTTTTGGTGCTTGCGCAGGGTCTGCTTCTCGCTTAGCTCTTTGGGGCCCGCGACGAGCATGACCCGGATCTCCGGGACCTGCCGCTTCCTGATCTCGCGTCGCACCAGCCACAAGACGACGGCGAGGACGACCAAGGCGAATAGTGCCCGGAGTCCGTAGCGATCCCACCAGCTGACTACGACCAGCTCCACCTCGCCGCCGTTCGGATAGAAGGGCGTGGCATGGGGCGGAAAGGCGAACTTGTAATGGCCACGCAATACACCGTCTTCGGGACGGTCACCGGTAAACTGCCATTGGATAGTCAGGGTTTGGGTCTCGCCTGGGGTGATCTCCAATTTGGCGGGTGTTACGTTTGCTGCCGCGAGTTTCTGCAGTTCAGGCAGCACAAGCGAGGGATTGAGCTCGACCGTGACGGGATCCAGAAAGGTCGAATGCAGCGATAGGGACTCACTGACGACATCGTAGCCCCCGAACAGCCCAGGCTCGACACGGATCTTGAACCGATCGGTGTCGGCTTGGACCTGGGCATCATGCACCTTTCTGATTTTTCCGACGAGCCTATCGCGGATGTTGGCACCGGACTCGACGGTCAGCGTGTCACTCTTATCGAGTCCAAGCTTCCTGCCGATATCCGCGATATCCGTATGATCGCCCAAGCCGACCAGGGTAACCTTCCAGTTCTGCGATTTGATCTTGTCCTTCAGGTCCTCATAGGTGCGATCCTGGGCCTCGGGCGAGAAGAACTCCGAATTCTGGGGCGGGTCGTTCTTGCCATCGGTGATCATGACCAGGATCTTACGCCGTTCCTTAGCAAGGGGATTTGAGCCCAGCTCACTGATGAGATCACCAGCCTCTTTGATGCCGGCGACGATGTCGGTCTTTCGGTCTCGGAATCTGAGATGGTCGAAGACGATATTTTTTATCGTAGTGCGTTCATGGGGGTAGCGCAGTTGTTGGCTGACGACGACTTTGGTCCCCGATCCGAACGGGATAATGGTTATATAGTCATCAACCTCGACTACATCTTTGATGACATCATCCAGGGCTTCAAGGGCCTCCCGTGACTTCTCGGCCTTTTGCGGGTCCTCAAAATATCCACCCTTTTCGTCGCCGGGCCTCTTTTCGAGCATGCTGCCGGATTGGTCCAGCAGGATGATGAAATCGTCATTTGCGGCGGGGGCATGCGGTACCCATACCCACCAAAGGAGCATGACGGCTACCACGATCTGCCATAGTTTACGCAAATGGGTCTTCGAGGGGATCATCAGGCTTTTTCCGTGACTTCATGAAGGCGCTGGCGAAAGTCGCCGCGATGGCAAGACCGGCCAACAATGCGATTGCCTCCATACCGATCTGACCGAACAGGCCCGCTATATGGACGGCGATCACAATGGCCCACATCGAGATCAGGAAGACACTGGCCCAGGTCTTTGCGGTACGCGGGGAACGACCTGTTGCGATATGTGACTCGAACACCATACTCGCGGTCAAGGCTACGAGGATGATGTAGAGGATGGCAGAGATCAGCAACCAAATCCAGGAGAAAGAGAAGGTAAAGGCACTGGTCAGTGCCGACATCAATGTGGACGCAGACAAGGCACCGGGGGTCTTGAACCTACAGCCCATGGCATCTGCTGTGCGTCGGATGCGGGCGTGCTCGAGTCCTTCGGTGTCGGCGTTGAAGACGATGAAGGTACACTCGAAATCGGTACGACCGGAGAGAATCTCGTTGCGCGCCTTGCCGGCTGCCTCTATGTCACCTTCATTCCCAAGGCCATCGGTGATCAGAAAGAGCTTGATCTTACCAGCGGTGTACCCGGCCAAATCTCGCGCGGCATCCTGTAAGCTCGCGCCGATATAGGTACCGCCAACCGGGTCGATGGTCGCCAATCGGCGCCGCAAGGGACCGCGATCACGGCTGTAGTCGGCAACCTTGCGGCTGCCGCCTGTCAGACCGAAGACACGGAGTCCGATCTCGTTGCTCCTGGGGATCCAGGCCAGGGTGGAGAGTGTGATCTGCTTGATCTCGGAGAAGTCGGTTCCGGTCTGCCGGACATTCGCCATACTCGCTGAATTGTCGAGTATGACGGCGACCCGGCCCGGCCCCCCGCAACCGCCGAGGGCAAGGACAGCGATCAAGACGGGTATCCACAGCAGCCGGATGCGGTTCGCGGCACCCCTTTGTGTGGGACGAATGGTTTGTCTTCCGTAGCTCGACATAGTGGAACTGATCGTCCTTTGCATCACCTCAGTAACGGCCGATCCGAATATCCGGTCGGCTTCCTGTCGCGGTCTCGGGACCGGGGAGGATCGCGAATATATTTTCCAAACTAGCTGCCACCCTGGAGGCTCATGCACCGATGCCGCATCGATCCCAAAGATCGAGTCCAGACCCTGCAAAGGTGCCAACTCCGATCCTCATGTTACGGTGTAGCCGAACGGCGTTCAAGAATGACTCCCATCTTGATTTGTGGCCTACCGAGTTGGGTAATCGACTCAGTGAGGCTGTCACACGGAAGGAAACCTCTACACCGAAAATGGCATGACTACCCTGCTTCACTCTCCGGGCCAGGCGTACAAAAAGCCCCAGCCAGTTCCCGGCCAAGCCGACCGGGAGGCGCAAATGCACTCTTTCCTCGCGTGCAACGAGATCCGGAGCGACAAGGGCGAGGATGATCCGATCTACTTCGTTACACGGGCGATTCCGTAGTCTCATGAAAGCGAGCAGATCATTTTCCCATACTCAATCCGGTCCGGGTTATCTTGCAGCCATAAGCCATGGCCTCATTGAGGCGTTACCCTTTGTGCCTTTGTGGTTCAGCTTATTCCGCGGCCATTGCAAGTTTGATCATTCGTAATCGAGGAGAAATCCAATGTTATGGAAGAAGCAAAAACTACGGGATCAACCAAAGGGCCGTAGTAATATCTGGTTCTCCTTGTTTGCGACCTTGCTAACAACTAGTCTGGCGTTGATCATGATTCCATATGAGAATTTTGTGACCAACGTCGCGGATATCTTCACCTTCCCCTATGAACGCTTTAGGATTGACCCGTACCCTGAAGAATCGCTCAGCACGCTGCTGAAGGATGCACGTCCGCTCGGTCGGTGCCAGGAGGACACGCCGGAAAATCCGAAAATAGCGAAGCCCTCCCCAGAGACCGAAAAAGCCGGTGAAATTGAAGTGCTGTATCTTTTTCTGTTGGATATCAGTGGGTCGACCAAGAGCCAAGAAAAGATAACAACCCCAATCTGGCTGTCGGGTACCATCGATCGTATCCAAGCATATATGAGGGATGACATATTTAATTCTATCAAGAGGAACAAGGTGCCAGTCTTTGATCTGGCGAGGGTACGGCTGGGTGATCTTCTGATTCGTATCGGTCCGAAGGATGCCGCGACTTCTCTTTCCAATGAGAAATTTGCCTTGTGGAGTTTGGGTTCCCACCCGGAACGGCTGTTTCCTTCGGCTGAAGAGAAGAAGGAAGTACCCCTTGAAAAAGACGCTATCCGAGGTGCGCTGAAAGCCTTGGAAGAAAAGACTGATAACAACGACAGAACTACGGATTTTGTCTCGGTCGTTGAAGAATTTGAGGACAATTATTCTGACTATCTTCCCCAGAATCCAGAGTTACCCCGCAAAGATCGTGTCGTCATGATCACAATCTTCAGCGATTTTATCCATGACGTACCCAACCGCGAATCAGAGATCGAAAAGGAGTGGTCGGTACTTGAAGAAAGGATACGCTACCACTCCCATGCAAATGTAGTCGTAAACCTCATTGTCTTGACCGGAAGTGGCCAGGTGGAGAAACTACGCCTTGCGACCCATAGGCAGATTAATCAACCCTATGAGAGGCATTTCCCACTGAGCAAATTATCGAGTGAGGCCATTGCCGAGGAGGTGCAAGACCATCTACTCTATCCTCCTATGTGTTCCCAACAGCCCATCAAGTTCTACTATGAGGGCCAACGCTTCATCAGTGACTTCACCTTCCGCATCGATAAAGGGGTCAAGCAGGAAAACAAGCACTTTGACTTGACTATCGTAATCCCAGAAGAAACCGATCAACAGTCCGTAAGTCTGCGTTGGAGCCTACTCACCGCTGAGGATCATGAAGGTAAGCGCAGTACCAAGGAGATTGGCTGGCTTAGCTCAAACAGAGAAATACTCTCGAAAAACAAGTTGGAACTCAATGAAAGAGTTCACCTGGTACCATTGGATCATCCCTCCCACTTAGGCGGCAAAACCGTGTCGGCACAATTCATCAGCTCCGCGCTTAGGCGCGTCCATCATGTGGATATTCAATTCATCAAGGTGATGCCTGCCTGGTATGCAAGGATAATTATCGTTTTCCACGTTATTCTCGCAGTTCTATTCCTAGTCCTTAGTGTTCAAGGTATCCGGATACTCTTTAACAAATGGAGGGAACGGAAGGAAAGGATGGTAGTTCCTGATAAAGGCCCCACGAAAATCAAGTTCAAGGATCTGGAAGGCAGCATATGGGGATCGAGTATGGATCGGCTGATTTTCGAACCAGATAGGCACTATTTACGCAGTCCACTGGATCGCAGCAAACCGAAGGAAAGTGGCAGCTATCAGATCATACGCCATGACGGCAAGACTCTCCTCAGACTCTTCGGATCCTCGGAAGGAGCGGTGCACAACCAACCCGTTCCTACGGATTGGGAGATCATCTATTGGGACAAACACAAGCTGGATCTCGTGCAACCATCCGGCCAGGTGATCCACTACCAGCGGCACAGAGGGCCGACTGAAGGGGACGGCAGTGTGGATAAACCATAACCTTTGACGAAGCAGCATCAACGATCAGCATCGAGGGCATAGGGTGACGGGTCGAGGCTGGGGTCACGTCCGAGCAGCAGGTCGGCCGCCAAACGTGCGGAGGCCGGACCGGTAACCAATCCATTGCGGTAATGGCCGGCGTTGCAGTAGAGGCCCTGGATACCCGGATAGGCCCCGATGTAGGGGATGCCTTGGGGGGAGCCGGGGCGCAACCCCGCCCAGTGGTTCTCAATGGGTGCATGTCTGAGTGACGGGAAGAGCCCCACCGCGGCTCGGTAGAGGTCTGCCTTGGCCTCGGCGGTGGTCGCCTTTACGAATCCCTCATGTTCCAGGGTGCTGCCGATGAGGATACGGCCGTCCCGGCGCGGGATCAGGTAGCGGTCGCGGAAGAGCACCATGTGATTGACCTGCCCTGGTTTGGCGTTCAACAGGATCATCTGTCCCCGCACCGGTTCGATGTCGAGCCTCTTGCCGAGTCGCCCGAGCAGCTGCGCGGTCCAGGCACCGGAACAGACCAGGACCCGGTCCGCGGCGATGGTACTCTTGCGGGTGCGGGCACCGATGGCGCGGCCGGAGTCCAGCAGGAGCTCGACCACTTCCTCTCGCTCGCGGATACGCACCTGCCCTTCGATCGAGCGGCGCAGGGCCTTGACAAACCGCGGATTCCGGATCTGGGCGATCGCCGGCAGCCAGAGGGCGGTCGAGGGGGTAAACCCCAGTCCGGGCGCTGTCTCGCACAGGACACCGGGCGTCAATGGTTCGATCCGCACCTGGTATTCCCGCCCCCATGCCAGGGCCTGGTCCTGATCCTGTGGCTCCAGGATCAAAAGACCGTTGCGAATGAATTCGGAATCGATGCCGGTTTCTTCCCGCAGTGTGGCGCACAACCGCGGATAGTGCCGTTGGCTCTGGAGCGACAAGGCGGTCACCGAGTCGGCATAACGCCAGGGGTAAAGCGGCGACATGATGCCACCGCCGGCCCAGGAGGCCTCGCGCCCGGTCGCTCCCATCTCCACGAGCGTGACCTCGGCACCGGATCGGACCAGTTCCCGGGCAGTGAGCAGGCCGATCGCGCCGCCGCCGATGACGAGGATATCGCTCATAGGCTTTCGAAATCTCGGGGCCACGCAATCATTGTGGACGATCAGGCACTAGTACATAGTTTCATGTGATATTGCAAATTCATAGCATTGAGCGTGAGGAAGCTCGCATTGAGCTCAAGCGACTCTACCTGCAATATCAAGCGAAATGAGGTACTAGGTGGCGTTCTCAATCAAGATAACACTATGATTTTGCTCGTTCCCACGCTCCAGCGTGGTAACGCCGTCTTGTCCGCTCCAGCGGACTTTGCTCCTCTGTACTTAATCGGCGTTTACGCTCGCCTATCTGGCCGCTTATCGACGCTGGAACGTCCGGATTTGCTCCCACGCTGGAGCGCGTGGGAGCCAGCAATTTGCGTTTATTGGCGTTCATTTGCGGCAAAAAAATGGGTAGTAGCACGGTAAATGAACGCGAATCAACGCAAACTCGTAGCCGCGAGCTCCTTGGGTAATGCAAAGACGACCTGCTCGCGGATTCCGGGTTGCTCCTCCACCCGGCTCGCACCGTACTCACGTAGCTGACTGATGACCCGCTCCACCAGGACTTCGGGGGCGGACGCCCCCGCGGTAAGGCCAACCCGCGGGCCCTGCGTCAGCCAGGCGCGCCGAATATCCTCGGGGCCGTCGATCAGGTGGGCAGTCACCCCGCGCTTCTCGGCGATCTCTCGCAGTCGGTTGGAGTTGGAGCTGTTGGTAGAGCCGACCACCAGTACCAGATCGCACCGGCGCGCCAGGTCTTTGATTGCATCCTGGCGGTTCTGGGTCGCGTAGCAGATATCACTCTTCTTCGGGCCCTGGATAGCAGGGAAACGCGCCTCGAGGGCAGCGACGATGGCGGTAGTATCCTCTATGGACAAGGTAGTCTGGGTGACATAGGCAAGCCGGGACGGATCCTGCACCTTAAGCCCGGCCACGTCGGCAACCCCCTCTACCAGATGGATGCGACCGCTGCCGGTGGCATCGCACTGGCCCATAGTCCCTTCCACTTCCGGGTGGCCACGATGGCCGATGAGGACGACCTCGAGGCCATTCCGACAGTGACGCACCACTTCCAGATGGACCTTAGTGACCAATGGGCAGGTGGCGTCGAAGACTTGCAGCTCCCGTTGCTTGGCCTCCTCACGTACCTTCCGGGAAACGCCGTGGGCACTGAAGATGACGGGGGCGCCGGCCGGAACCTGGTCGAGTTCGTCGACGAAGACGGCGCCGCGGCGCTTCAGGCCCTCGACGACGAAGCGGTTATGTACTACCTCGTGACGCACATAGATGGGAGGTTCATAGAGTTCCAGGACCCGCTCGACGATTGCGATGGCCCGGTCGACACCGGCACAGAAGCCACGCGGATTTGCGAGTAGGATATCCATGGGTGGTTTCATACGGGTGTGACCGGTTGCCAGAAGACCTCGCTGCCGCCGTCCCGCCTGGCCAACACCCGGGCGAGGACGAAGAGTAGGTCGGATAGCCGGTTGATGTAGCGCAGGGTGTGCGGGTTCAGATGCGCTTGACGGTCCAGGGTTACCAGGCGGCGCTCGGTACGCCGGCACAGGGCCCGCGCCAGGTGGCAGAAGGTGGCTGCGTTCCCCCCACCCGGCAGAATAAACTCCCGCAACGATGGAAGCTCGGCGTTGTAACCATCGAGGGCCGCTTCCAGATAGGCCACGTCTTCGGGCTTGGTGCGCTCCGCCCCGGGTGTGGCAAGCTCCGCCCCCAGCTCGAAGAGCCGGTTTTGGACGTGCGCCAGCTGGGGCGGTGGGTCCGGTTCCGCCTGGACCATGATCAGCCCGATGATGCTGTTCAGCTCGTCCAGACACCCCAGTACCTCGATACGCGGGTGGTCTTTCGGTACCCGACTGCCGTCGGCCAGCCCGGTGCTGCCATCGTCACCGGTTCGCGTATAGATTTTGGTCAAACGATTGCCCATGCTGCCTCACGCAGAAGGTACACCCGGCCACAGTTCCGGACCGGCGGCCCGGATTGATCCTTGGATAAGGATAAAGGCACCCCCCGTCCGGGAGGTACCTTGAGTGGTCCGTTTGCGGCCGGACCTAGTTTTGAGGGGTAGCGGCCGCCGGAGCAGGGGCGACAGGAGTGGTCTCAGGAGCAGGTACCGGAGTGGCTGGAACAGCCGGGGGAACCGGTGCCTGGTCGGTTGCTGTAGCAGGTGTCGGGGTTGCCTCAGGCGCGGGAGCGGTCCCGCTAACCTGGGCGGGGACCTTTACTGCCGGAGCGGTTTGCGACATGGAGGCGGGTATCTCAGGGGTCGTGGTCATCCTGGTGTAAGGGGACCTGAACGGCGGACGGCTGTAGCGATGCGGGCGGGTAAGGCGGTTGGCCTCGATCTTCCTGCGGCGCTCGGCTATTTCCTTGGTCGTCCTGTCGCGACGGGCTTTGGACTCTTCCACCATCTTGGAGCGATAAGCCTCCAATTCCGCATACCGGTCCCGCATAAAACCCGGGATCGGCGGTTGCGGCATATCCATCGAGAAGGGCTCGGGTATTGCGGGCATGCTTGGCGGTTCGGGCATTGCAGGCATGGTTGGATATTCGGGCATCGCCATGTCGTCCCAAGGATTGGCAGTACCCCAAGGATCCCCACCGGGAAAGCCCATGGTCGTGGGATCAACGCCCTGCGTCTGCATGTGTTTCGCCATCTCGGCCTGTCGAGCCGCCATTTGCTCGGCCAGCCGGCGCTGGGCGGCCATCATTTGCTCTCTGGCCTTTGTCTGCTGCTGCGCCATGGCCTGCTGCTGCTCTTGGGTCATCCCGCAAGGGGTACAGGGCCCCCCCCACCAGGCGCCGGCGGATAGGGATGTGACAGCAAGTGCGATGGCTGAGGCGAGGGTTGCGATCTTCTTCATTTTGAACCTACCTTGAACGCGACGGGTTAAACCGATAACGGGAAGCATCTTGTCTTTCCTGTGACGATACTGTGGTATAAGTATATAAGGAAATTCTGATTTTTCAATTGAAAATGGCTAATGATGTGTCAATATCTATAGATGAAGGCAAAGGACACTACCTGTCAGCGTCGTGTCGCATTACACCGCGCTCCCTGTCTGCGTGTGACGCACGGGCAAGAACGCCGTACTCCCTCAGGCGTTTTCGCGCGCGGTTTAACGCAACCTACACGCAAGGGGTAATGTGGGTGTAGGTTGCGTTAAGACGCCGGCACTGACTTGGCAGACGATCAGCGCGCCTTTGGGCGTCGAACGCAACACGTCAAACCCTGTCCCGACGCAGGAGAGATCTTTTCCCTCCAGACAACGCCAAATCATTCAGGATCGCTAGTTAATCGAAAAGAAATTGACTCTTTATAGATTCCAGACTGTTCCATCCTCCATCCCCGGCACGACGGTCGAGTGTGGTGAGCACCGGTCTGCGTGCAGGGATGCACAGGCAGGCGGCGAACCGGAGCGGTCCAGCGGAAACTTTGGAGTGCGGCGGCGACTTTATCCCGGCATTGGTAGAAACCCGCGGTAC
>NZ_FLUY01001531.1 GCF_900092655.1 Candidatus Thiosymbion oneisti | reverse complement strand
GATGGCCGCAACATCCCAGCGGTCCGCTCCGAGACACTCCGCGGCGCGGAGCTTCCGCGTTCCCACGCAGCGCGTGGAACGAGAGAATCAGCTGGATAGTAGGATCCGCTGTGCGGACCGCTTGAGATGTGGGCAGATTAGGCAAGCGGGCATTGCTGCAACGGCTGGTAGCTGGCGACTGGTAGCTGGCAGCTATATTGTTAGGGTTACGCACCACTTTATGGTATGTCATGTGACGGAAATCGCCCTAGAGCTGGATATTCAGAACGCATCCGCAACGCCGGATCTCCCCGGATACGAGCAGTTCCATCGTTGGGCCGCGGCGGCTCTGGCTGGCCGACGCACCAGCGCGCAGCTGAGCATCCGGCTGGTGGACGAGTCCGAGGGGGCCGATCTCAATCGGCGCTTTCGCGGCAAGTGCGGGGCGACAAACGTGCTGTCTTTCCCCTACGAGCCCTTACCCGGCATGGTGGACTCTGACCTGATCGGGGACCTGGTGATCTGTGCTCCGCTGGTGGTCCGTGAGGCCCGAGCGCAAGGCACACCGCTCGCAGCCCATTGGGCCCACCTTGTGGTGCACGGGGTGCTGCACCTCCTCGGTTACGACCACGCGGACACCACCGAGGCGATCGCGATGGAAGGGCTGGAAAGGCACCTACTCTTAGGGTTAGGATTCACCGCACCCTATGAGGACAAGTAGGATTTTATGACGAGCGTTCGGGCCAGACTCGGATCCCAGGTAAGGGCATGGCTGAAGAAGCTTAGCCGGCTGATCGGCTGCAGGCCCCAGGACCGAGAGCAACTGGTCGAATTATTGCAGGATGCCAGAAGCCGCGCCCTGTTCGATGCCGAAGCACTGAGCATGCTGGAAGGCGTGTTGCAGGTCGCCGACCTGCGCGTGCGCGACATCATGATCCCGCGGGCGGATGTGGTCTGTGTGCGCCGTGACGATCCCCTCGAAGAGATCCTCAGGGTCGCGGTCGAATCCGCCCACTCCCGGTTCCCCGTCATCGGCGATGACAAGGGGGAAGTCGTAGGCATGTTGCTTGCCAAGGACATGCTGCCGCTATACGTAAGTAGTAAGGAGCAGCGCGCCTTCAACATCCGCGACTTGCTGCGCTCGGCGGTATTCGTACCCGAGAGCAAGCGCCTCAATGTGCTGCTCAAAGAATTTCGCACCAGCCGTAACCACATGGCTATTGTGGTAGACGAGTATGGCAACGCAGCCGGGGTAGTGACCATCGAGGATGTGCTCGAACAGATCGTCGGCGAGATCGAGGACGAACACGATTTCGACGAGGGCCCGCCGATCTTCAAACGCAGCGCGCGCGAGTATACGGCAAAGGCCCGTACCACCATCGAGGAATTCAACGATTACTTCGGCAGCGACCTCCCCGACGCAGCCTTCGATACCATCGGCGGGCTGGTCGTGAATGCGTTCGGCCGTTTGCCGAAGCAGGGCGAGCGGATCCAAGTTTCCCACTTTCGCTTCACCGTGATGCGGGCGGACAGCCGCCGCATTCACCTGCTCGGCGTTCAGCCGCTAAAGAGTCAGGATCCCGAGGGTGAGGATTCCGAGGGTGAGCAGCAGGCCGATTCAGCTGTTTGATGCCCCGGTAGTGGTTGAAGTTTAAATGGAAACATCGCCACTCGCAGTGTGTCAGGCACGCCACAAGCTGCACTCCCTCCCCCCCCGGGAGGGTGTCGCAGAAGCCCCTCAAAAACCCCTCCCCCGCCGAGGGTGTCGTAACCAGAAAGCGTCTGCTCTGACTGTTGCCGACAGCTGGTCATTGGGTGCGTAAGCCGTCTGAAAGACGGCGGTCCCAGCCGGCTCGGGACCGCCGACATCCTGTCGGCCCCTGGAACCGCCGACATGTTGTCGGCTCTCGGGACCACCGATATTTCACGCTCGTTCCCACGCTCCAGCGCCTGCCTGTGCGTGCCGCACGCAGACAGGTGGGAACGCCGTCTTGTCCGCTCCCGCGGACTCAGCGCCTCGGTGCTGATCGGCGTTGGCGTTAGCCTACCGAGGCGCTTAATCGACGCTGGAGCGTCGGGATTTGCTCTCACGCTGGAGCGTGGGGAGCCAGCCGAATATCAATGGGTTAGGGGACGTTCTCAATTGAGCCAACTCATCACGAAAATCAGGTCCGTAGGTCGGGTCAGGCCAGGGATGGCCGCCACCCGACGGAGGTGGCTGGCAGACGGCGGATGGCGCCAGCTTATCCGCCCTACGCGAGCTCGTAACGTGTTGTTATCCTTAGATAATTTGTTAATTGAGAACACCCCCTAATTTTTAGACAGCCTCTAAGCGGAAGCCGAATCCTTGGGTGCCTAGGTTTTTCAATCCCTTCACCAACAGCCGGCGAATCTCGACCTCGTTACGACTGGTCAAGAGGGTGCGATTTTCAAGCGGGGTCAGGCCGTTACCCGGTGCCTGAGCATCGTTGTCGGCGATGGCGTCGCGCAGTGACCCGACGGCATCACGCAGTGCCTGGTAACGGTCTTCGATGACAAGGTGCGGGTAGGAGGCATAGTGATCGATCAGTTGCTTGAGTTCCCGTCTGCCTGCGGCAGCCGCTTGCTTCAGTTGGAACTCCAATGTGAGAGGGTCGTCCGCCCGGTCTTGGTCCAAGAGGGCATCGGCGAGCTGTCCCGCGGCGCCACCGAAGGCCCCGATGACGAATACGGGTATCGGCGGCCGGTCGTTCGGTGGCACGCGTGAGACCAGGAACTCCTCGAACAGGCCAGGCATGAAGGACGAATAGCCGCTGGGCTTACCGCCCAGCAGGATGCGCGCCTGCATGGGCGGCGCGGATTCACCTTCCAGCGTGGGATGACCACCGTAGGTGGAGAGTTCCCGCATACGGGTCAGACACCAGGAGGCGACCAGCGCCCCCGGCGGATCCGTTTGTTGATCCTGAGCGCGATCGTCCGGAATGTCGGGGAAGCCGGCATCCCTGGGTCTTACCCGCATAAAGTGGCAGTCGTTGACCATCTGTGCTTCGTTATGCTTGGCGAGTTTCGAATAGTAGGGCCAGGCCATGTAGTTGTAGATCCGCCGCGGCGGTTCGGGTGCTTTCCCCGATGGTGGTCGATGCTCGCTGAGGGCGATATCGAATAGTCGCCAGGTAAAGCCTTCGGGGCGTAAATCGCCGCCGTAGACGAGACCGATCTCGTCGTCGAGCCGCAGCACGGCACGGGCGATGGATATCATTTGCTCGGCCAGGTGTTCCTTGCCGAGGCCGAGCCGTTCCAGATCCGGGCTCTCGGAGATGGAGATACCGACGAGGAATTGTTGGCTGGGTTTGGTCATGGTATTTGCAGCTCGGCTTCGTCGAAGGTGGTAATGCGGACCGGATCGGCGCCGGTGGAGATCAAATGGCCGATCCGTTCGCGGTCGTCATGGGGTATACCCGGTGGTGGGATCAGGAGTTCGGTCAGCGTGCTCCCGGTCGCGGCAACGGATTTTGCGATCTCGATTGCTGAGTAGACATCCGGCAGGCAATTCAGTGCGTGCCGGCCAGAATCGGGATTGGCGCCTGTGGCCTGGAGCAGTGTGAGCCCGCGTAGCTCGTTATAACGCAACAGCAGGATCTCGCGCAGGAGGAGGTCGATAATCCGTCCTACCCGGTCCGGATCCCAGGCGATAAGGGGTACCTGGCCGGCCTCGCTCAGCATCCGGGTCTCGCTACCGGCCAGGGTCGCCACGATTACCAGCGGCTTGACCCGCCAGCAGCGGGCACCAGGGCCATCCGCGCTGCGTCGGCGTGGTTGGCGGGCGAGTCGTATCTCACGTTGACACCAGGGGCGGCTCGGATAGGTATCAGAGAAAACGATCACCATGGCCTGGGTCTCGGCCCCATGACCTTCAACGGCGGCCTTGTTCAGGAGATGTTCGAAGGCGTAGCCGATGGGTAGATCGCTTTCGTCGTAGAAGGCCTGCAGCTGGCCCCGGTTGAGGATGGCGCTGCGTAATGCCTCGGCCTCCCGCACACCGTCCGCCTTGGCGTGACTGATAAAGACCTTGATTGGGGGCGGCAATGCTGGTTCCTGGTTGTGATTCCTCCGCGGCGCCCCCGGCTCCGGTAATGCGGACAGCTCACGTGCGACGACCTGGGTGAGCAATGAGATCAGGCGTTCACGCCGTACCCGTGAGCGCTGTTCCCAGCTCCAGTGATCCGGATCCAGGGTCCGGTCCAGACGGAGATAATTCAGCCGACTGATCACAGGGGGTAGCTGATAGGCATTCGGTTCGAGGGCCACGGGTACCAACAGATCCGTGGCGGAGGCGATCTTGGTCAGATAAGCGCGCCATGTCGGGTCCACCACCATATGCTTGTCCACAAGTGGGACGACGATGTGAAAGTGAGGCGGCGCCATGGAAGTAGCCGGCTCTGCCGGCAGACAGCAGTAGTGCACCGGCAGGCCGCGGCCGACTTCGCCGGGATCGTCCGGATCGCCGCGGAACCAGCGGAAAACGGTGGCCGCCAGGTCCTTGCCCTCGGCACACTCACGGTGCCAAAGGAGGGTGATGCGAACCGGCTCAGACATCCTGCTTCTCCACCAGGGCGCTGGTCTCCGCCAGCCATTGTTGCTTGAGCTCAGGAGGCTCGAGCGCCGTCACATCGGGTAGCTTGAACTGCTCGGTCAGCTCCCTGGCCGCGCTGCGGCAAAAGCGGCGCACCACCCGCCAATCCTCGAGCATCTTCTGCAGCTGGGGATACCCCTGCTGGCGCTCGAACGGCGAGGCCTGGGGAAGACGCTCACACTCCCGGCTCCACCAGTGGCGGTAGCTCGCCTGCCATTGCTCCAGAAAGGGGCGAATCACCACCTCCAACAAGGCGGCGATAAAGAACCCGAGATGGTTCTGCGTGCTTTCTGATTTGATCCGTCCGACTGGATAGCGACGCATCAATCCGCGCGCCTCGCGGAAGAAAGCGTAGAGGGAGTCCAGACTCTGGTCGTAAAGCTCGCCGGTGAATACCAGCTCACCGCGGGCGTCTTCCTTGCCCATCAGTGCGACCCGGGAGGTCAGCTCGCAGTAAAGCTCCCAGGCGCATTGGCGGTCTTCCTCGCTGATTTCGGTGCTGATGGAGGCGATGCCGAGATTGAGCGTGAAGTTACCTTTGCTAAAGACGGGCATCGGGTTCTCCTGTCATTTCAGCGCAGCGTCCAGTTTTTTATTGATGTCTTTCTCGATGGTGCCTGCCAGCAACGAGAGGGACAGGCCGAGCTCGATGTCCAGCTCGAGGGAATCGACCCCGACCTCAAGGCTACCGGAGGCACCGGTGCGCTTGAATATGAGCCGGTTGCCGTCCCACTCGTAATCGATCTGCAGCTCCTCCTTGAGCGACCGGGCGAACGCCTCCACCTGGACCCGGGCCTTCTCGGTTCCGAGCTGGTGGGTTCTCTTGATGCGGATGTTTGCCATGTAGGGCCTTTATCTGTAAGTGCGATTGCGTCCGGCTCCGGGTGCCTCGGCGAGGAAATGGGGCGAGGAAATGGACACCTTGATCCTGCCGAGTGTCGGTTGAGCATGCCGGCAGTGGCTCAGTTTGAAAAATTTATGCTTGGCCGCTCACTTTCCGGCCCATTTAACGCCAGGACACAATGGCGCCAAGACGCAAAGTTTTTTTGTTCTTTCTTGGCGTCCTTGCGTCATTTCGTTTTTTCGCAATTTCCATTTTTTCGTGAACTGAGCCACTACCAGCATGCCCTATAGTTTGAATCCTAAAGATTTGAACCGCAAAATGACATCCTTGTGTCTGCGGATTACGCAGATTTTTGAGATTGTTCCTGTTTTTCATTTGCGGAAATCTGCGTAATCTGCGGATTTTACAGATGTGGATATTGAGTAGGCCGCACATCCTTCACGTCTTTGCGGCTCACATTCGATTACCATTTAGCTTTATGTTTTGGTCTTAAGTTGGAGGAATTCATGCAAGACATCAATCCTATCGTAGCGAGGATCGGCGATCTTACGGGGCGCGTCCGGTCCCTTAGGGGGTATCTTTGACTATGCGGAGAAGCAGGAGCGCCTGACGGAGGTCCTGCGTGAGCTCGAGGCGCCGGATCTGTGGCAGGACCCCGAGCGCGCGCAGGCTATGGGCAAGGAGCGGGCCGATCTGGAGGCCGTGGTGGTCGGCCTCGACGAGCTGGATGCGGCCCTATCCGATGCCTCCGCTATCCTGGCCATGGCCGCGGAGGAGACGGACACGGAAACGGTCGACGCGGTGGTGGCCGATGTAGCGGATTATGAGCGGCGCATCGCCGAACTGGAATTCCGCCGCATGTTTTCCGGCGAGATGGATGCCAAGAACGCCTTTCTGGACGTCCAGTCCGGCTCCGGTGGAACCGAAGCCCAGGACTGGGCCGAGATGTTGTTGCGCATGTATCTGCGGTGGGGGGAACGGCGCGGCTTCAAGACCGAACTGATCGAGGTCTCTCCGGGTGAGGTCGCGGGCATTAAGAGTGCGACCGTCAAATTCGACGGCGACTATGCCTTCGGTTGGCTGCGCACCGAGATCGGCGTGCACCGGCTGGTGCGCAAATCCCCCTTCGATTCGGGAAACCGGCGCCACACCTCCTTCGCCGCCGTGTTTGTGGCCCCGGAGGTGGACGACGACGTGGGCGTGGAGATCAACCCGGCGGATCTACGCATCGATGTCTACCGCGCCAGCGGGGCCGGTGGCCAGCATGTCAACCGCACCGAATCGGCGGTACGGATCACCCATCATCCCACCGGGATCGTGGTGCAATGCCAGAATGAACGCAGCCAGCACAAGAACAAGGCCACGGCCATGAAGCAGCTCAAGGCCAAGCTCTACGAGCTGGAGATCCAAAAACGCCGGGCCAACCAGCAGGCGGTGGAAGACACCAAATCCGACATCGGTTGGGGCAGCCAGATCCGTTCCTATGTGCTCGACCAGTCCCGGATCAAGGACCTGCGTACCAACTTGGAGATCGGCAACACCCAAGCGGTGTTGGATGGCAATCTGGATCCCTTTATCGAGGCCAGTCTCAAAGGGGGGCTTTAACCCGCATGTTTTGCCCGCATCTGCCTGTCGGCAAGTGGGAACGGGTATCCGTGACCCCTCTCGTCGCGCGGGGATGCGCGATACCGCCAGGCATATGCCTTGATATATCACGCTCTCTAACATAGACTTTTGGTCTCTATCCAATCCACGCGGGAGAGCTGGCGTAGGTCGGGTAAGGTCAGGGACGACCGCCACCCGACATGACGACTATCCACGGGGGAGAGCCAACCATGAATCAGGTCGCCAAACTGTTCACCAACGGGCGCAGCCAGGCGGTGCGCCTACCCGCCGCCTACCGGTTCGACACCAAAGAGGTGTTCATCCGTCAAGACCCGGCGACCGGCGATGTGATCCTGTCGCGCAAGCCATCGACCTGGGACGATTTTTTTGCCGCGCTTAAGGGTGCCGAGGTGCCGGACGATTTCCTGGATGCAGACGAGCGCCGGCAGGGATTCCAAGCGCGTGATCCCGTTGCGGGATGGACGGAATGAGCCGGTACATGCTCGACACCAACACGGTGAGTCATCTACTCAGGCAACATCCGATGGTGGCAAAGCGGGTGGAAACGGCACCAATGGCAGCCCTCTGCGTGTCTGCGATCACCGCCGGCGAACTCTGGTTCGGCCTGGCAAAGCGGCCGGGTGCGAAGCGGCTCGGCCTCGTTGTAAGGGAGTTTCTACGGCGTGTCGATGCGCTGCCCTGGGACAATACCATCGCGCAACATTATGGGACGGTGCGTACCGCTATGGAACGTCAGGGCAGGATACTGGCGCCGCTCGACCTGCTGATCGCCGCCCACGCGCTTGGAGTCGGTGCGGTGCTGGTGACCAACGACCAGGCCTTCGGACAAGTCCCCGACCTGATGATTGAGGACTGGACAAGGTGACTGTTCTCCGGCTCCCGCGCTCCAGGCTGCCGGATCCGAACAATTCTGAATTCGTTCTCATCCATCCAAGGTCCCATGCCCAACGACATCCCCTTTAATCTTGCCGACGAAGATCTGGAAAACGCCTTTCCCCCGAGCTACCTGGAGCGCGGCACCCGTTACTGGCGCAATGGCAGGGTACTGACTGCCGACTACAACGCCGCCCAGGGCCTGGTGAGCGGGCGGGTGAGGGGCTCCGGGGGACGGGTCTATCAGTGCGTCGCGCGCCTGTGGCAGGAAGCTGGCGGTGAGCTGACGGTGGTCGGGCAGTGCTCCTGCCCGGTGGGGGACAACTGTAAGCACGTGGTGGCGACCCTGTTGTCCCTGGGTGGTCGCTCGGCCCAACCTTCACAATCGGATGCCTCCCCCGCGCTACCGCCGGAGGTGCACAATTGGCTCAGCCAGGTGGAACAGGCAGCCGCAGCCGGTGCCGCCCGTGAGGATCCGCAGCGGCTGCTTTATCTGCTCCGCTGCGAGGAACGGTTCGGTCTCCAGCGTATCCTGGTGCAGGCCGTCAAGGTGCGACGCCTGGTGGCCGGGGGCTATGGTAAGCCCCAGGACTACAACATCTCGGCTCAGTCCCGGGCCGGCTTCACCACGCCGGAGGATCATCGCATCATGCTGCTGATCGAGGCCGGACGGGACCGGGTCGTCATGCAGCCGGACACGGCGCTGAAAGGGGAGACGAGTGCCGATGTCCTGCGCGCCATTGCGCTCACCGGGCGCGGCCATTGGCAGGCTGTGGACGGCCCGGTTCTCAAGCTCGCCGCCCCCTTGACGGGCAAGCTCCTGTGGCGCCTGGAAGAAGATACCCGTCTGCACCTGAGGTTGGAGGCCGATCGTCCGGGGCTCGCGCTGCTCCCGGCGCTGCCGCCCTGGTATCTGGACCCCGCGACGGGCGAGTGCGGTCCCCTGGAGACCGGACTCGGTGCGCGCGAGGCCAGCCTGCTGGCGATGGCCCCGGCGCTGACGCCCCAGTCCGTGGAGGCCCTGGATGAGGCAGCGCCGGCGCCGTTACGGAGCCTCGCCCTACCCCTGCCATCGCGCACCGAGCGCCGCCGGGTTGCAGCCGAATCTCCCATCCCCTGTCTGCACTTACAGAGCCGGGATCTGAACGCGGACCACGCAGGCCGTTATTGGGGCGTCGAGCTGGAGCCCAGCTGGTCCCACAGCGCCATTCTGACCTTCGGGTACGGCCCGTTCGGGGCCGTGGATCCCCGGGATCGGAAGGAGACACTCGAACGGGTCGAGCAGGGCGTACTGCTGGAGAGCGGGCGTGATCTGGCGGGCGAGTCCGCGGCGATCCAAACCCTGGAAGGGTTGGGACTCATCCGCAGCCTGGGCGATGAGGAGGATACCGGGCTGTGCTTCGAGCTGCCCGACGACAAAGCCTGGCTGGGCTTCATGGGGCGCGATGTGCCGCGCCTGGTGGAGCAGGGCTGGCAGATCCGGGTGGAAGATGGCTTCCACTTCCGGATCGCCCACCTGGGGGACGACTGGCGGATCGAGATCGCCGAATTCGAGGGGCAGCCTTGGTTCGACCTTGGGTTGGGTGTGGAGGTGGATGGTGAGCGCATGGATCTGCTGCCGCTCTTGGTGGATCTGGTTCAGCGTTACCAGGCCGACTTCTCGCTCCCCGCGCTGGCGCAGATGCAGGATGAGGAGACGCTGCAGGTGCGACTCGACGATGGTCGTCTGATCCTGATGCCGGCGGGGCGACTGCGGTCCATCCTGTCTACCCTGATCGAGCTCTACGACCCCCAGCGGCCCCTGACGGGCGATGGACGGTTGCGCCTGTCCGGCCTGCAGGCGACCCAGCTGGCGGAGCTCGAGGCGGCGGACCCGCGGCTGATCTTCCGAGGCGGCGAAACGGCCCGGGAATGGGGACAGCGGCTCAGGGGATTCCAGGGCCTTACGGAGCTGGCCCCGCCGACGGGACTTGCAACCGAGTTACGGCCCTATCAACGCCGAGGTCTGGATTGGCTCCAGTTCCTGCGGGAGTACGACCTGGGCGGTATCCTCGCCGACGATATGGGCTTGGGCAAGACGGTACAGGCCCTGGCGCATCTCCTGGTCGAACAGGAAGGTGGCCGCGCCGACCACCCCAGCCTGGTGGTGGCGCCCACCAGCCTGATGTTCAACTGGCAGCGAGAGGCCGAGCGGTTTGCCCCCTCCCTTAAGGTGCTGCTGCTCCACGGCCCGGAGCGCCGGCGCCGTTTCGCGGCCATCCCGGACCACGACCTGGTGCTGACCACCTATCCGCTGCTGTTCCGCGACCGCGAGGCATTGGGCGCCCATGCCTATCATCTCCTCATCCTGGACGAGGCCCAGGCAATCAAAAACCCCCGCAGCAAGGCCGCCCAGGCGGCCGGCTCCCTGGAGGCCCGGTACCGCTTGTGTCTCACCGGCACCCCCCTGGAGAATCACCTGGGGGAGCTCTGGTCCCTGTTCGATTTTCTGTTGCCCGAGCTGCTCGGTGACGAACGCCGCTTCCGGCGGCTGTTCCGCACCCCCATCGAGCGCTATGGTGACGCGCACCGCCAGGAACAGCTGCGCCGGCGGGTGACCCCCTTCCTCCTGCGTCGCACCAAGGAGGCAGTGGCCACGGAGCTGCCGGCAAAGACGGAGATCCTGCGCCAGGTGCCCCTGGCGAACGATCAGCGCGACCTCTACGAGACCCTGCGTTTGGCCATGGACGAACGGGTGCGCCAAGAAGTGGCGCTCAAGGGCCTGGCCCGGAGCGGCATCATCATCCTCGATGCCTTGCTCAAGTTGCGCCAGGTATGCTGCGACCCGCGGCTGGTGGCGCTCGCAAGCGCCCGCAAAGTCAAAGGCTCCGCCAAGCTGGAGCTACTCATGACCTTGCTGCCGGAGCTGCGCGACGAGGGGCGTCGCGTACTCCTGTTCTCCCAGTTCACCAGCATGCTGGCCCTGATCGAGGACGAACTGATGCGCAGTGGCCTGCGCGAGAACCAGGACTTCGTAAAGCTCACCGGCCGCACCCGCAACCGGGCCCTGCCGGTGGATCGCTTCCAGGCCGGGGAGGTCCCCCTGTTTCTCATCAGCCTCAAGGCCGGTGGCAGCGGGCTCAACCTCACGGCGGCGGATACGGTGATCCACTATGATCCCTGGTGGAATCCGGCCGCCGAGCGCCAGGCCACCGACCGCGCCCACCGCATCGGCCAAGACAAGCCGGTGTTCGTCTACAAGCTGCTTACCGAGGGTACGGTGGAGCAGCGGGTGGCGGAGCTGCAGGCGCGCAAGCAGGCGTTGGCGGATGCCATGCTGGCGGGGGGCGGTGCCGCGGCGGGGTCTTTGACCGCCGAGGATCTTGAGCTCCTGTTCGCTCCGATCGATAAGGAGTAATCTTAGTGGTTAGTGGTGAGAGGATGTATGAGGGATGATGTGGTGCAGTTCACTAATCACTAATCCTGCCGACATTTCCCTTGTTTGAGCCGAGCTGACCTACTACACTGCATGCAGTGAATGCACGTTGGGAGTTTGATCGATGGCAATGTTAACGGTGCGAAATCTCGATGATGATCTAAAGGGCCGACTGCGCTTGCGGGCAGGGGGTCACGGACACTCGATGGAAGAGGAAGTTCGGCAGATCCTGCGCGAGGCGCTGGTGGTCGAACGCGAGCAAGACGGGTTGGGCAGCCGTGTTCATACGCGCATACTCGCACTGACCGGCGGTGGCGAGCTTACACTTCCGCCGCGGTCCGCTCCGCGTCCGGCACCTGATTTCGGAGCAGATGGTCAGTGATCCTGCTCGATACGAACGTAGTCTCCGAGTGGATGAAGGTGGTTCCTGAGCCTGAGGTCATCGCGTGGCTCGACTGCCAGCGCCCGAGCCACCTCCATATATCGGCTGTCACAAAGGCCGAGATCGAGACAGGTATCCTGTTGCTGCCGGATGGTCGGCGACGCGAGGCGTTGCGTTTAGCCGCGCAGGTCGTTTTCTCCGCGCTCCACGGACGTTGTTTGGCGTTCGATTGCGCGGTTGCCCCACACTACGCAAGTATCCTGATCCGCTCCAAGCGCCTGGGACGACCCGTATCGGTCGAGGATGCCCAGATCGCGGCTATCGCTTACGCCAACAACCTTGAGCTGGCAACCCGCAACAGAAAGGATTTCGACTTTTTGGACGATCTGGACCTGGTTGATCCCTGGGAGGGACCCTGAGGCCTGGTAGGGCGGATAAGCTTGCGCCATCCGCCGTATGCCAGTTACCTCTTTTTTATCCGCAGATGACGCAGATTTCCGCAGATGAAGAAAGAAATAATCTGTGAAAATCTGCGTCATCTGCGGATTCAAAAAGCGAACACGACTTCGGCTCCTGTACCGAGGTGGTGGGCACAGCCCACCCTACGGGAGGTCAGCCATCCGGCGGGTGACGGCGCGCCCACCGCCGCGGCAATTGCGGCGCTTGGTGCATGCGCCTGACCCGCCCTACGGGCTCTACGAGGAGGCGCTGGCGGTGTACCTACCCCCTGGTGGTGGGGCGTAGAATGTATTTCTCGTTCCCACGCGCTGCGTGGGAACGTGGAAGCTCCGCGCCGCGGAGAAAAGGCGGGATGCGCTGCGCTTTCCCGCCCTACGCGGGCTGATGGAGATATTCATGAATTTGAAAAAGAAGCAATAGTTGCGGTATATAAGGCGTTTCGACGTACTTAAACACGGCGACTCGCCGTCTACTACCTGTTAGGCGTTCTATAGAGGCTCCGCAATGGAAGTCAAATTAAGCAAGCAACAAAAAGTCACCGTAAACAGTGCGGAAGACATTTATCTGATCATGCGCCAGATTCTCCGTAGAGAGAATAAAATCGGTCAAGGTCAGGAACACTTCTGGATGGTGGGTTTGAATCAAGCGAACAAGAT
>NZ_FLUY01001108.1 GCF_900092655.1 Candidatus Thiosymbion oneisti | reverse complement strand
CCCGCGCCGCGGCGACGGCGCTTTCCTCTGGCCACAACACCTTGGCCGGGAACGGATACCTCGCCACATCCAAAGCGGCGGCA
>NZ_FLUY01000090.1 GCF_900092655.1 Candidatus Thiosymbion oneisti | reverse complement strand
GGAGGCCCGGCAAAGCCTCACCCGTGAGCACCTGCGCAAGCAATGGCAAGTCTACAGCAACGGAGGGTGGAATGACTGCGGCTCTGCCGATTGGTGCCGCCGGGTGCACGCCCGCTCGGGTTGGATCAGGCGACACATGCGCAAGTGCTTCTGGCGGCGCTGGCACGACCGCCACGGACAAAGCAAAATAAGGCGGAACGGGGTACTAGGCAGTCAACCGCTCCAGTGCTGCGAGGTCTTCCAGGGGCATCTCGCACCTGGTCCCGAGACAGGGGTAGGCTCGGGTCCCGGCTCCCGGCGTCATGGCCCCCAGGCTACCCGGAAGCCCCTCTTCGGTGGCCGGGATGGTGAGCACCAGGCGCTGTGGGGCATAGGTGCGCTGGGCGATCCCGGCCCAGCGGGCCAAGTCGTCTCCTGCACCACGGATGATGAGCGTCTGGGGGGGAGCCAGGTGTTCTTCCAGGGCGGCGAGCAGGCTGGCGTGGGCATGGGGCAGGCGGCGCATCGGCTCGGCGGCCAGCGCCAGGGTCCCCTGGGCGGCCGTGAGGTAACGGGTCTCGCCCAGCAGATGACCGAGGCGCTGCAGCACCCGGGCGGCCACCCCGTTGCCGGCGGGCACCGACTCGTCCCCCAGGGGCTTGGGTCGATGGATGAGCCGCTCGTGGTCGTTCGAGGTAAAGAAAAAGCCCCCCTCCTGGGGGTCCGCGAACTGGTCGAGCAGGACCTCGGCGAGTGCCGTCGCCAGCTCCAGATCCGCGCGCTGCCAACGGGTCTGTAGAAGCTCCAGCAGGGCGTCGATCAAGTAGGCATAGTCGTCCAGATAGGCATTGAGGTGGGCCTTGCCGTCCTTGTAGGTGGCGAGCAGACGCCCATTCCGCCACAGCCTGGCGCGGATGAAGTCGAGGGCCCGCTGGGCGGACGCCAGGTAGTCGGCGCGCTCCAGCACCCGCGCGGCCCGAGCCATGCCCTTGATCGCCAGGCCGTTCCAGGCCGTGAGTATTTTCTCGTCGCGGCCCGGACGGATGCGGCCCGCCCGGGCGGCGAGGAGCTTGTGCCTGGCTGTTTCCAGCAGGGCGGCGACCGACGCCGGGGTCGTTTCCAGGTTGCGGGCCGCCTCGACGGCGGTATGGTAACCATGCAGGTGCCACTTGCCCTCGAAGTTCGGCTTCCGGTCCAGGCCGTAGACGGCGGCGAAGGGGGCGTATTCCTCGGCCGTGAGCAGGCGCGCGATCGCTGCGCGGTCCCAGACATAGAATTTGCCTTCCTCGCCCTCGCTGTCCGCATCGAGGGTCGAGTAGTAGCCGCCCTCGGGTGACTGCATCTCACGCATCACCCAGTCGGCGGTGGCGACGGCGGCATCCCGGAACAGGGGATCCCCCGTGATCTGCCAGACATCACAGCACAGGGCGAGCAGGGGCCCGTTGTCGTAGAGCATCTTCTCGAAGTGGGGGATCATCCAGAGATCATCCACTGAGTAGCGGCAAAAGCCCCCGCCGAGCTGGTCGTTGAGTCCGCCGCGGATCATGCGTTCCAGGGTGAAGGTCACCATGTGCAGGGCGTCCCGGTCCGGTGCCCCGTCCGCCCGGCTCGCCGCATAGTGGCGCAGCAGGCGCTCCAGGTCGGTGACATGGGGGAACTTCGGGGCCGACCCGAGCCCACCGTGGACGGGGTCGAAGTCCTCGGCGAGCCGGCGGCGGGCCGCCGCCAGGGGCGCCGCGTCCGGAATCTCGCCGTCCCCGCCGGGGGTGAGTCGGGCCAAGGCATCCATCAAGGCGCGGTTTTGCTCCCGGATGGCGCCGCCCTGCTCGCGGTAGGCGGCCGCGATACCCTCGAGCAGCCGGGAAAACGCCGGCAGTCCGTGCCTGGGCTCTTTCGGGAAGTAGGTCCCGGCAAAGAAAGGGTGCTGGTCGTCCGGGGTCAAAAAGACGGTCAGGGGCCAGCCGCCCGGACGCTTGGCCAAGAGTTGGTGGGCACTCTGGTAGATCTTGTCCAGGTCCGGGCGCTCTTCTCGGTCCACCTTGATGTTGACGAAGAGCCGGTTCATGAGTTGGGCCGTCTCCGGGTCCTCGAAGGACTCGTGGGCCATCACATGGCACCAATGGCACGCGGAGTAGCCGATGGAAAGCAGGATGGGCCGGTCCTGGTCGCGGGCAAACGCCAGGGCCTCTGCGCACCAGGGCCACCAGTCGACGGGGTTGCCGGCGTGTTGCCGGAGATAAGGGCTGGTGGCGTCCGCGAGGCGATTGCGGGGAGCGGTCGAATCCGACATGTCGATTATCCTGGCATTGTGCCATTATTGGGGGTCTTAGATCGGACATGGGTACGTGGGCACAGGGTTTCCATGGCGGCGACCCCGTAACCAGGGGATTTAAGGTCAATGCCATTAAGTTAAGCCTCAAAGCCCCTCTCCCGGCGGGAGGGTGTCGCAAAAGCCCCGCTCCCGGTCTCTG
>NZ_FLUY01000334.1 GCF_900092655.1 Candidatus Thiosymbion oneisti | reverse complement strand
GAACAAAGAATCTTTGCGTCTTGGCGCCATTGCGTCCTGGCGTTAAATGGGCCGGAAAGTGAGCGGCCAAGCATAAAATTT
>NZ_FLUY01000764.1 GCF_900092655.1 Candidatus Thiosymbion oneisti | reverse complement strand
CAAGCTGGCTGAGCCGATCTGGATCAGCGGTCCTGTCCATGACCCCCACTAGGCGCAACGCAACCGGTTTCGCCTGCTCGGCTGGCAGCCGCTCGCCCAGTTTGCCCAGCGCCTCACCGAGCC
>NZ_FLUY01001519.1 GCF_900092655.1 Candidatus Thiosymbion oneisti | reverse complement strand
CCTGCCGGCTCGTAGGTTGGGCAAAGCCGGATCAGGGACGATCCGGCGTGCCCAACAGCAACATTTCGTTGGGCACGGCGCACCGT
>NZ_FLUY01001103.1 GCF_900092655.1 Candidatus Thiosymbion oneisti | reverse complement strand
GCTAGTGTAGTGCGCTGTAAATAGTAGAACTAACAAAGCCGCCCCTGGTCGGTTGTAGAGAGCCGATGCAGACAAGAG
>NZ_FLUY01001102.1 GCF_900092655.1 Candidatus Thiosymbion oneisti | reverse complement strand
ACTAGTGTAGTGCGCTGTAAATAGTAGAACTAACAAAGCCGCCCCTGGTCGGTTGTAGAGAGCCGATGCAGACAAGAG
>NZ_FLUY01001100.1 GCF_900092655.1 Candidatus Thiosymbion oneisti | reverse complement strand
GCGCCATTCGCATTCTCTGCCTCTTGTCTGCATCGGCTCTCTACAACCGACCAGGGGCGGCTTTGTTAGTTCTACTATTTACAGCGCACTACACTAG
>NZ_FLUY01001099.1 GCF_900092655.1 Candidatus Thiosymbion oneisti | reverse complement strand
CCCCCGTCGCTGAGGTTCGATGCGGTCGCGCCGCTTTGCCGGCGCACTCCAAAGCAGTCCGGAATCCATAAAGAGCCAAAATGATAGGGCATCCCTCCTCTGGACGGGCGCCTCGAACTTTTCAAGACACTCATCATCACCCTTCCCCACCCAATGAGCTACCCGGACTCACCAACCTCCGCTCCAGCATCCGACGTTCCTGCTGGGTGTTGACATTGAAGAAGGTATCGGGACGATCCGAGAAATCGACGATGGCCAGGCGGTGTTGGGCGTACCAGGTATCGATCTTGCGGCCACCGGCCTTCAGGTAGGTCAGCAGGTCTGCCAGCAGATTCCGCCGCAACAGGGCGAACACCGGTTGCATCCGGACCCCGTCGTGGGCCACGCTGATCTCGGCCTGGCGGGTATGCAGGGCGCTGTATAGGGCCTGGGCCAAGTTAGCGGGGAATAGCGGCGAGTCGCAGGGTACGCACAGGAGGTAGTCGGTCTCCGTGGCCTGCAAGGCACTCGCCATGCCCGCCAGGGGGCCGTAGAAGTCGCCCATGATGTCCGGTATCACCGGGTAGCCGAAGCGCCGGTAGTCACCCAGGTTGCGGTTGGCATTGATCAGGAGCGGGCCGACCTGGGGGCTGAGGGCCCGGATAATGTGGTCGACCATGGGCTGGCCGTCGATCCGCACCAGGCCCTTGTCCTCACCTCCCATGCGTTGCGAGCGGCCACCGGCGAGGATGACACCGGTGATGTCCTGCCGGGGTAAGTCCAGCGGGGTCGTTTCCGGGTCGGTGTGCTCGGGAAGGGGTGTGGACATGGGGTGCTCGGCTGGGTCGGTGGTCAGGGCCACAGCGAGCTTGTGCTCGGCGTCCCGGCGGTACAGGAACGGACGGACGATCGTATATTTACACGGCCCGGTTTTGCAGAGATGTTTGCGTTTTGAATAAAAATATCCTGTTAATCATGGAAATCCTGTTAATCCTGTACTATTCGGAAAAAAGTCAGATCTTCCGCAGTCAAATCCTCCGGACAAGACCAAATCATTCAGGATTGCTCAATCACAGTGCCTTGATGAAGACTTTGGAGTTGCGCCGATAGTTATAGAGGGCCTGTTTTTCCAAGGGCAGCTCCTCCAGGCCCACGGGCTCGAAGCCGCGCTCGCGGAACCAGTGGGCGGTTTGGGTCGTGAGCACGAACAGCCTGCCGATTCCCCGGCTCCTGGCGATTGCTGTGACGTGCTCCAGGAGCTTGTCGCCGCGGGCTTGGCTCCGATAGTCGGGGTGGACGGCCACACAGGCCAGCTCGGCCAGGTCCGTGTCGGGAAAACAGTAGATGGCCACACACGCGATGACCATGCCGTCCCGCTCCATGAGCGAGAAACGGTCGATCTCGGTCTCCAGACGCTCGCGGGAGCGCCGCACCAGAATGTCCTGCTGCTCCAAGGGGCGCAGCAGCTCCAGGATCCCCCCCACGTCGTCGATGCGGGCGGGCCGCAGCGCTTCATAGGGGGATGCGGTGATCATGGTGCCGGCGCCGTCGTGGGTGAAGAGCTCACGCAGCAAGGCCCCAGGGATACGACGGCCGATCAGGTGCACGCGCTCCACCCCTTGGATGCAGGCGTGCGCTCCGGCGCGCAGGGATTGGGCCAGCTCTTCGGGCATGTCGGGCGCAGCGGTGAGCAGGGATTCGACGTCTTGGCTGAGCAGATTGGAGATCAGGCCCCCGGATGCGTCCGACACACCTGGCTCCTCGAGCAGAAAGATGAGCTTGTCGGCCCCTAGTGCGATGGCGGCGGAACGCGCCACGTCCAGGGCGCTCAGGTTGAAGACCTCACCGGTCGGTGAATAGCCGATGGGGGGCATCAGGGCCACGGCGCCGTCATCCAGGCGCCGGCATAGCGACTCGCGGTCGATGCGGCGGACCACGCCCGTGTGCCGATAGTCGATGCCGTCCAGTACGCCCAGGGGTTTGGCGGTGACGAAGTTGCCCGAGGCGACGGGGATCCACACCCCTGCCATGGGGGAGTTAGCCAGTCCGAGCGAGAGCAGGGCCTCGAGCTCGACCCGCACGGCCCCGGCGGCCTCCTTGACACAGGCCAGGGCCTCGGCATCGGTCACGCGCAATCCTTTGACATAGTGCAGCGCGGCTCCCCGCCGCTCGAGCCGTTCCTCGATCTGGGGTCGGGCCCCGTGCGCCAGCACCAGGCGTATCCCCAGGCCGTGGAGCAGGGCGAGGTCGTGGACCAGCTCGGAGAAGCCTGCCTCGGCCACCACCTCGCCGCCGAAGGCGATGACGAAGGTCCGCCCCCGGTGGGCGTGGACATAGGGCGTCGCCTGCCGGAACCAGTGCACGCACAGGTCCGGGCCGGCGGAGGGTAAATCTGGAGCGGCGGGCTTGGACATGCTTAATCAGGTAATGGCTAATGTATAAGTGATAACATGACCAGCGGTACTGGCTACTCTGTCCCCTCTCCCGCCGGGAGAGAGGTTGGGGAGAGGGGACCAAAAAGATGAATCGCTCTACTTTTTCACTTATAGGTTTACCACTACCCTTAATCACAACGGCAAGCCGCCTGCGCGATGGCAACCGTGGCGTGTTTGCCGTCATTGCCCTGGTATCTGCGCTTTGTGAGGAGGAGATCGCCCGCGTGCCCGGCGGCCGTCAGGATGGCGGCCGCCTCTGCCACCGCGGGGGTCCCCATATGGGTCCGCACCCGCTCCGAGGGATGGGGGACCTCGACCTCCGCAAGCGCCTCGGCACTGAAGAAGTGCAGCCCCCATCCGTGACGCTGCGCCAGTAACAGGATCGCCTGCTCGTCCTGTTTCTTGTCGATGGTAGCCACCGCCGCGACTGCATCGAGGGCGAGGCCGGCCGCCGCCAGCGCCTGCCGCACGGCGCCCTCCAGGGTCTCCAGGGAGGTGCCGCGATCGCAACCCAATCCCAGGATAACCCGCATCACGGCTGACCTGCCGGGGGCCGATAGACTACCAGGCGTCCTGCGAGCCGTTGCCATAGGTCCGCGGGGATCGCGCGCCGGGTCACCAGGAGCACGCCACTGTACCGATCCGGATCCACGGCCTCGACCGCTGAGTACAGATGGATATTCTCGGGCAGCGGTCCGGGACCGGGCCACCAGTCTCGCGCTCCTGCTTCTTGGACCAAGGCAATCGCTTCGCCATCCACGACGCGGGCAGCGACGCGCGTGAGATTGGGCTTGGGCGCCTCTAGGCGCCAGCCCAGCTCCCGCCCCAGGATGTCGACGGCGATGGTGTTCGCACCCTCAGAGGCAGTGGTGATCACCGCCGTCGCCCCCAGCAGAGCGGCCAGCCGTTCGGCATAGGCATTGGCCCCACCGACGTGCCCGGAGAGCACCGGAATCACGAACCGTGCGGCGGAATCGATCACGAGCACACCCGGATCCTGGTACTTGGAGCCGAGATGCGGTGCGATCAATCGCACCACCGCGCCCACCGAGAGGAAGAACACCAGTTGGTCGAACGCGGAGAACAACCCCGCCATGCGGCCACTCAAGGCCCCCGGGTAGGCAATGACCTGGTTGGCAAGTCCGTCCATCAAGGCCGCGTGGCCCGCGGCTACCACCATCGTCGCCCGCGGCAAGCGTTGCGCCAGCCCGCGCGCCTGCAAGGCCCCCGGTTTGGTGACGGCGATCAGGGCCACGCTCGGTTCGGCAATCCCCTTCACGGCAAATTTTGGAGAATTCCGGGAAATAGCGGGAACAGTATATGTCTACCGACCGCGGTTCGTATAATGGACCTTAATCTGCGTAATCTGCGGACAAACAGGATGTCGCCCGGATGGTAGTGGTAAATTTATAAGTGTTAAAGTAGAGCGATTCATCTTTTTGATCCCCTCTCCCCAACCCTCTCCCGGAGGAAGGGTGTCGTAAAAGGTGATGCCCGACGCGGTTTTTCTCGTTCCCACGCGCTGCGTGGGAACTTGGTTGCTCCGCACTGCGAAGAGCATCGGGCCGGTGTCCACCATTCGTATACCCGGGAACTAAACCTGCCGGCGGTCCGGCGTTATCCGGTGCGGCCCACAAGGCGTCTGCTCTGACCCTTGCCGACAGCTGGTCATTGGGTGCGTAAGCCGTCTGAAAGACGGCGCTCCCAGCGTCCCCGGAATCGACGACACTTTGTCGGCCCCTGGGACCGCCGACATTTTGTCGGCTCCCGGGACCACCGATATTTCGTTGGCCCTTCTGGCTAGCGGCTAGAACCTGAATGCCGAGTTGCCGGTCCAA
>NZ_FLUY01000683.1 GCF_900092655.1 Candidatus Thiosymbion oneisti | reverse complement strand
CTATTCCTCCTCGCCGCGCCTTGCGCTCGGGCACCATCGGCACACCTCGCTTACCGAAATATTCACGCGCGACGGGTAT
>NZ_FLUY01001096.1 GCF_900092655.1 Candidatus Thiosymbion oneisti | reverse complement strand
TCACTTTCCGGCCCATTTAACGCCAGGACGCAATGGCGCCAAGACGCAAAGATTCTTTGTTCTTTCTTTGCGTCTTGACGTCCTTGCGTCCTTGCGTCCTTGCGTTTTTTCGCAATTTCCGTTTTTTCGCGAACTGAGCCACTACCCGACCGTCCCTGGTCTTTCCCGCCCTACGGTCCTTCCACGTCCCCGCGCGGCGCGGCGGACGGTCATTGGTTTTTCTCAAGCACCTCGGCCAGCTCAGGACACTCCCCGGATTCGGCCCTGGCCCGGAGTGCCTCTGCCAACACCGGATCACCCTCGATCCCCAGGTACCTAATACCCTTGGCCTGCCGCCGCATCCCTTTGGCGATGTATTGGTCGTTGCAGGCGAGTCCGGCGCGGTAGTCCGCGTGCGCTGGCTCGAATTCGGCCGCATCCGGCGGTGCCGGCCAGTCCGCGAACAGGCCCCGCCAATCGTGCATCACCTCGAATCCCTGGAGCGGTGAGATCGCCGTCGGTTGCACAGGCAGGTCGAAGGCGACGGACCAGAAGCGCTCGATGGCCCGCTCGACCCGTTCCCGCTCATCCTGGGACCAGTGTTCACTTGCCTGCTCCAGCTTGGCCTCCAGTTTCTCGATCTCCGAGAACACGGAGGACAGCCCTTCCCAGTCGTCACGCGGCCAGCGCAGCTCCCGCAGATCGGCGAGCGAGAGCTCCGCGTCTTGGAACCTGGTCCCGTAGACCACCGCCTCCCGGAGATCCGCGCCCTCGAGCTGCGCCCCGGTGAGATCCGCGCCCTCGAGCTGCGCCCCCCTGAGATCCGCGCCCTCGAGCTGCGCCTCCCGGAGATCCGCGCCCTCGAGCTGCGCCCCCCTGAGATCCGCGCCCTCGAGCTGCGCCCCGGTGAGATCCGCGCCCTGGAGCTGCGCCCAGAAGAGAACCGCGCCCTGGAGCTGCGCCCCCCGGAGATCCGCGCCCTGGAGCTGCACCCACAGGAGATCCGCGCCCTCGAGCTGCGCCTCCACGAGAACCGCGCCCTCGAGCTGCGCCCCGGTGAGATCCGCGCCCTCGAGCTGCGCCTCCACGAGAACCGCGCCCTCGAGCTGCGCCCCGGTGAGATCCGCGCCCTGGAGCTGCGCCCAGGAGAGATCCGCGCCCTCGAGCCGCGCCTCCCTGAGAACCGCGCCCTGGAGCTGCGCCCCCCTGAGATCCGCGCCCTCGAGCTGCGCCCCTATGAGAACCGCGCCCTCGAGCTGCGCCCCCCGGAGATCCGCGCCCTGTAGCTTTGTTCCATCAAGGTTGGCGTGCTGCAGCTTGGCGCCCCGGAGATCCGCATCCCAAAGATCGCTTTGGTAGAAATCGGCATAGCGCAGATCCCGTCCGCTCAGATCCAGTGCCTCGCCGGCCTCCAGCCAGATCCTCGCCCGCTCCTCGTCGGTCTTTACATGCTCAGCGAACAGGAGCTCCACCGAGGGAGCTTTGCGCATCAGAGTCCGTTCCCGCAGCACCAGATTCCGATGGATCCAGGGTAGCCCCTGCTGGTTCCCGGTCAATCCTTTTCCCTCGTCCCTGACCAACCATTTTTCGGCCAACCATTTTTCGGTGTCGCCGACGTGCGGAACCAATAGAATCCAGGCACCGAGCACCAGGATTGTGGATGCCGAAATCCCCAAGATTGTGGACACCCAGGTCCCCCATCTGGATCGGGACTGGGACCACCAGTCCCGCCAGCGACCGGAGGGGGAGGACAATCGCGGCCAAAAGAACCACAGTAGCCCCAGATCGAGGGCAAATACCAATTGGTGCTCGATTGTGATCGGCTCACTGTGATAGGGCAGGAATTTCCATTGGATGACCAGCAGCAGAACGATGGGGGTCAGCAGAATGGTGACGATGACCGCTGCCCTGAATGCCCATTGGATCGGCCTTGGATGGTGCCTGCCGACAATCAGGTGGCTGAAGACCAGAGGAAAAGGCAGCTCCCGTTGGGTCCGCTCCAGCTTCGACGGGAGGGAGCTCAGCGCACGGTCCAGGATGAACAGCTTGCGGGACAGCAGGAAGAATTGATTGAGCAGATGGGCATGGAAGATCAGCACCAGCAAGGGAGAAATCACATAAAACTCGACCAGGGGCAGATCGATATCGAGCAACGGTAGCTTGGTACCGGTTCCCTTCAGGAGCTGTTCGTCGGTAGTCGAAAGGGCGATGACCGCCACATAGAAGGCGAACAGGAGAAAGCTGAAATAGAGCACGCGCACATGGCGCGCGGCTTCGTCCGCCGCGGTGCGCAGGACCGCGAGCTCGGCGAGGCGATCCGTCTCTTCGAGCGGCCAGAGATCTTTGTCCCGGCTAGTATCCATCCCGATCTATCCCTCCGGAAATCCGATACGACCCGTAACCCGCGTCGGGCAGGAAAGCGCAGCGCATCCCGCCTTCGGGATCTGCCAATCCGCGAAGTTTAAACCACAGAGGACACCGAGAACGCAGAGAATTGGCCGGTGCCTTTCTCTGTGTCCTCTGTGTCCTCTGTGTCCTCTGTGTCCTCTGTGTCCTCTGTGTCCTCTGTGTCCTCTGTGTCCTCTGGGGCGGGATGCGACCGTCCCTGGTCTTTCCCGCCCTACGGGCTCTGTGGTTCGAAAGGACGTTTGCGACATCTTCCTACGGGGAGGAACCGATTTTCCTATAGGAAAACCCGGCTCAAACAAGGAACCGGGTGGCGGAAAGCTCTACCCCTGCGCCTATCTTCCCCGTCGCATTGCCGACCCGCGCGGCCCTCGTCTTGAGTGTAGGATGTGGTGAGCCGCCGGGCGTGGGACGCGCCCGGCGGCGAACCGCATCAGCCCGTAGGATGCGGTGAGCGCGGTATACCGCTTCATGGATGGCATTGACGGCCGGCGCGAACCGCATCAGTGGCGTAGTGAGCGCAGCAAACTGCATCCTCTAATCAGGTGGTAAGCGTGCGTTGCCGGTTTCCAGCCACCAGCCACCGGAAGCCGGCGGCTGGTCAGACCCAGGCGAGGCGCCGCAGATTGCGTTCCACTTCGTCCTGATCGCTGTAGTAGGTCTTGCAGCCGTCGCGGTCGATGTAGCGCTCGTGGCCCTTGCCGGCGATCAGCCCCACCCAAGGCTCGTCGGCTGGGCGTTCGGCCAGCAGGTCGAACAGACGGGCGACGGCCTGCGGGCGCTCGACCACCACCTCTCGGCCCGTGCCGGGCAGGCCCGTGAGGATGTCGTCGATGATCCGCTCCGGGTCCTCGCTGCGGGGGTTGTCCGAGGTCAGTATCACATGGTCGGAGTGGCGCGCCGCCGCGGCGCCCATGAGGGGGCGTTTCCCGCGATCGCGCTCGCCGCCGCAGCCGAACAGGGTCAGGACACCGGCGTCCGGGAAGGCATGCCGGATGGCGGTCAGGAGGGTCTCCAGGGCGGCCGGGGTATGGGCGAAATCCACGATCAGGGTGCGGTTACCGATGACCCGGCACTCGAAGCGTCCGTCTACCACCTCCAGATACCGCCAGTATGGGCGTTCCCCTGGGCCGAGCAGGGTGTCAGCCAGGGCCGCGGCCAGGGCATAGTTCTCCCGGTTGTGTATCAGAGCCAGAAAGGGCTTGGCCGCGACTACCTCCGGCCCCAAATTCGCCGCGTTCAAAGGCTGTATCGGGACCGGCGGTGTTCCCGGTTCCAACAGGCGCGAAATAACCTCCGGGCTGGTGCAGAAGAGCCGACCGCCGTCCCGGATCAGATCCAGGATACGGGCCTTGGCGGCGAAGTAGGCGGCCTCGTCCCGGTGATAGTCCAGGTGATCTTGGGAGAAGTTGGTCCAACCCGCGTTCCGGAGCGGAATGCCGTGGAGCCGTCCCTGGTCCAGGGCGTGGCTGCTGGTCTCCAGCACGACCACATCGTAGCGGCCTCGGTGGACGTGCAACAGGCGGCGCAGCTCGATCTGGGGCGGGGAGGTGAAGCCGGTCTGGACCAGCGGCTCGCCGTTGAGCGAGACGCCGAGCGTCCCGACCGTGAGGACCCGCTGCTCATAGGCGCGGAGCATGGATTCCAGATACTTGACGGTGGTGGTCTTGCCGTTGGTCCCGGTGATGCCCATGAAACCGCCGGCGATCTCCGGGAGGGGGTAGCGGAGGTCGCAAAAGCGCCCCACCGTCCGCGGCCAGTCAGCGGGACGGGTCACGAAGATCCCCTTGCCGGGCAGGGCCTCGAAACAATCGAGCATGCGGTTGGTGACCAGCACGGAAAAGCTGCCGTCGGCCAGGTAGCGCCGGTAGAGCTCCGCATCGTCGCGACCGTCGTCCAGGCGCTGGAAGAATAGGATCGAGCCCGGCCCGCAGGCGTCGGCGCGCCACTGGATATCGGTGAGCGGGACGGGGGATACCGGCTCCCGCCGCCAGGCAAATGCCGTAGCCGCGAGCAGCTTGGTGAGCGGGTCGGAAGGCATGGGTTCTTTGGTTCTCCACCGAGAGGATTCCGGTGGCACTCTACCAGCTGCCAGCTGCTAGGGCGTGTTGATATTTAAAAGGTCCGCACAGCGGACCCTACAGTCAATCAGATAGTTAGCGTAGGGTCCGCTGTGCGGACCGCCGGAATGTTGCAGTCATTCAACAGGTGAAAACAGTCGATTAGCGTTAAATGTCAATAGGATCTGGGGGGCGTTCTCAATTGAGCTGAATCCTCATGAAAATCAAGCACATCAGGCCCATGCAGCAGTGGCTACGAGTTTCC
>NZ_FLUY01000833.1 GCF_900092655.1 Candidatus Thiosymbion oneisti | reverse complement strand
ATTATAGAATACCTGTGTAGCAGCTAAAGCCTTGCACTAAAGTGCATAGTTTTGGACTAGCGGGCTGGGACAATAAACGCAAATCGTCGCAAAAGATCACATTACCTTTTCTGTCCGCAGATTACGCAGATTCTCACAGATTGTTTCGTTTTTAATCTGTGGAAATCTGCGTAATCTGCGGATAAAGAGGGAAATGTTGGGCACGCCGCCATCCCTGACGGCTTTGCCCAACTACGCACTATCGGGCACTCCCTGTGCCCGTGGAGAGGGACGATCAGGCCGAGGCGGCGGCTTCGCTGCTCACAGCCGGCTCTTTTGCGTCTTTGGCGGCGGCGAAGAAGCTCCAGATGTAGACCACCAGTCCGATCAGGAACACCACGCCTGCGAGCTCACGCAGCCAGTAGAAGAGCGCGACCTTGTCCTGCACCACCATGAACTGCTGGGGAGCCTCGTTGAAGCGCTGCAGATAGACCTGCAGGATTCCCGCCGCAGTGAGGAACAGGGTGATGAAGACCATGGACACGGCCATCAGCCAAAAACTCCACATCTCCAGCACCTGGGAACGCATGCTGTTGGCCTCGCGGCCGTTCAGCAACGGCATGGCGTAGGAAATGATGGTCAGGCTGATCAGGACGTAGGCGCCGAAGAAGGCCAAGTGCCCGTGGGCCGCGGTGATCTGGGTGCCGTGGGTATAGAAGTTGATCGGTGCCAGGGTATGCAGGAAACCCCAAACGCCCGCGCCGAGGAAGGCCATCACGGCTGTGCCCAATGCCCACAGGACCGCTGCTTTGTTGGGGTGGTTGCGCCGGCGTCGGTTGACCATGTTGAAGGCGAATATGGTCATCAGGAAGAAGGGGATGGGCTCCAGCGCGGAGAAGATCGAGCCCCACCACTGCCAGTACTCGGGGGCGCCGATCCAGTAGTAGTGGTGACCGGTCCCGATAATGCCCGTGATCAGCGCCATGGCGATGATGACGTACAGCCACTTCTCGATCACCTCGCGGTCCACGCCCGTCGTCTTTATCAGTACGAAGGCGAGGATGGCGCCCAGGATCAGCTCCCATACTCCTTCCACCCACAGATGGACTACCCACCACCAATAGTACTTGTCCAGCACCAGGTTGGTGGGGTTATAAAAAGCAAACAGGAAAAATACGGCAAGTCCGGTAAGGCCGATAAGCAGCACCAGGCTCACCACCGTCTTGCGGCCCTTGAGGACGGTCAGGGCGACGTTGGCGAGAAAAGCCAGAGCTACGATCACGATGCCGACCTTGGTGATGGTGGGCTGCTCCAGGAACTCCCGGCCCATGGTGGGCAGGATGGCGTTGCCCGTCATCTTCGCCAATCCCGAATAAGGCACGAACAGGTAGCCGATAACGGTGAGGCCCGCGGCGATAAGAAAGATCCAGAACATCGCGACCGCCAGCCAGGGTGCGGCGAGCTCGCGTTCCGCCTCTTCCGGAACCAGGTAGTAGGAGGCGCCCATGAAGGCCATCAGCAGCCAGACGATGAGGGTGTTGGTGTGAACCATGCGGGCCACGTTGAAGGGGATCTCGGGGAACAGGAAGTCCCCGATGACGTACTGCAGGCCCATAATCAGACCGAACAGGATCTGGGCCACGAACAGTGCAATGGCTGCGATGAAATAGGGCTTGGCAACAGCTTGTGATTTATATTTCATGATACGTCTCCGGGTACGGCAACTCAGCCCTGGATGTTCGGCGGCCAGCCGGCCGTGTTAATCTCGGAGCTATACTTCAGAAATTCGGCGATGGCGTCGAGCTCCTCGTCGCTGAAGTTGAACTGCGGCATACTGCGGCGTCCAGCGATGCCCTCGGCGGGACGGCTCCGGATGAAGGCCTTGATGGCATCCTTGCTGTTGCCGAAGCGCACATAGACGTTGCCCAGCTCCGGGGCGAAGTAGGCCCCCTCTCCAAGCAGGCTGTGGCAACCTATGCAGTTGTTGGTCTCCCACAGCATTTTGCCGTGCGCGATCTTCTGACCGACCTCGCTCGCGGTGTCGAGCTGGTCGCGCCGGTCGCGTTCCGGCAGTGCCCTGGAGGTATCGAAGGTCAGGGCAAGGAACAGCAACAGAAAGAATAGGGAGCCACCGTAGAAGATGTTTCTCGCCATCGACTTGGTGAAGGTTTGCGGCATGGATGCGGGCCCTCCAAGCATAAAGTCTGAAAGAGTCAGTTTAATTTCCGGGGCTTTTAGGCCACCTTGACTCAGGTCAAACGGCGTTTTGAGTCCATGAGTCGCGGTGGGTCTGCCTAGGGCGCAAAACTCGTTATTCCAGTACGTTAGAGAGACGAATGGTAGAGATCGAAGAATTGCGCACCGGAGCGTTGCTTTCCGGGCTTACGGAGGAGCAACTGGTGCGGGTTGCATGCCACGCCTCGCGCCTCAGACTGGACGAGGGCCAGCTACTCTTCAGTCAGGGGGACCCAGCCGAACGCTTTTATCTGGTGCTCAAGGGTCAGGTGCGGCTGTTTCGACTCTCGCCCGAAGGTACGGAAAAGGTCATCGAGATCGTCACTCCGGGACAGACCTTCGCCGAGGCCTTGATGTTCCTGAACGCCCCTCGTTACCCGGTGTGTGCGGCAGCCCTTTGTCCGACCGAGCTCATCGGCATCGATGCCCGTGACTTTGCAAGCATGCTGCGCGATTCCGTGGACAGCTGTTTCGTCCTGCTGGGCAATCTGAGCCGGCGCCTGCGCGCTATGATCGGGGAGATTGACAATCTGGCCCTGCACACGGCGACGAGCCGCGTCGCCCGTTATTTGCTCATGAAGCTGCCCGCGGGTCGCAGGACCTTGGATCTGGGAATGCGCAAGGGGGTTCTCGCCTCTCGCCTCTCCGTCAAACCGGAGACCTTTTCACGCGTTGAAAAGAAGCTCATCGAGCTGGGCACTATCGAGGTTCAGGGTAGCCAGGTCACCATTCTCGATCAAACGGCCCTGGAGGAGATCGCAAGGCTCGGCCATTCGCAGGAGCTTACGCTGATGCCCTGTGCTTCCGCGGCGCGGCCGATTCGGGAACAGTGAAGTGATTCCCGCAACTTGCCCTCCCTGGCAACTGGATTCCGGCGTCCCAGCCGGAATGACGGCCTGCTTGTTGGTTCGCTCCCGTCTTTGATGTATGTCAAGGCTGATGCAGTGGGCGGTCTTTTACTGTGACCACGCTGTGACAACACCCTTGTCTCACAAACCCCAACGTTGCTGGGAGGATCCGAATGAACCGATTTGAACTCAAGCGTGCCGGCGGACTGCTGGCGCTTTCCGGCCTCGCCTTGGCCGTCACTGCCGCTATGGCCGAGTCACCCAAGGATGGGCACGCTGGAATGAAGAAAGAGGGGATGGCCTACGAAGGGGCCCCGGCCGCGGTCGACCCGGCGACCACGAAGGACCTGATCGGCGGCGATGGACCGGAGATGACAACCGCGGAGTTCGACCAAGCGAAGAAGCTCTTCTTCCAGCGGTGCGCAGGCTGTCACGGCGTGCTGCGTAAGGGCGCCACCGGCAAACCACTGACCACGGACAAGACCCGCCAGCTCGGCATTCCCTATCTCAAGGCCATGATCACCTACGGTTCGCCGGCAGGCATGCCCAACTGGGGCACGTCCGGGGATCTCAGCGAGACCGAGATCGACCTCATGGCCCGTTACCTTCAGCATGAGCCGCCGGTGCCACCGGAATACGGCATGCAGAAAATGAAGGAAACCTGGAAGGTCCTGGTGCCGCCGGAGCGGCGGCCGACCAAGCAGATGAACAGCCTCAAGGTGGAAAATCTGTTCTCCGTGACCTTGCGCGACGCGGGTAAGATCGCGCTCATCGACGGCGACAGCAAAGCGATCGTCACCATCATCGACACCGGCTACGCGGTCCACATTTCCCGCCTCTCCGCTTCGGGACGCTATCTGTTCGTGATCGGCCGCGACGCCAAGATCAATCTGATCGACCTGTGGATGGACCCGCCGCAGAACGTGGCCGAGATGAAGGTCGGTCTGGAGGCGCGCTCGGTGGAGACCTCCAAATTCAAGGGCATGGAAGACAAGTACGCCATTATCGGGACCTATTGGCCACCCCAGTACGTGATTATGAAGGGCGACACTCTGGAGCCGCTGAAGATCGTCTCTACCCGGGGTATGACCGTCGACACCCAAGAGTACCATCCCGAGCCGCGCGTGGCGGCTATCGTCGCTTCCCATCACCACCCGGAGTTCATTGTCAATGTCAAGGAGACTGGCAAGGTCTTGCTAGTGAACTACAAAGACTTAGACAACCTCAAGGTGACCGAGATCGCTGCTGCGCCCTTCCTGCACGATGGCGGGTGGGACGCTACTCAGCGTTACTTCCTCGCCGCCGCCAACAAGTCCAACAAAATCGCCGTGGTGGACTCCAAGGACCAGAAGCTGGCAGCCCTGATCGAGGTCGGCGCTATCCCCCACCCGGGGCGCGGCGCGAACTTCGTCGACCCCGAGCACGGTCCGGTGTGGGCTACCAGCCATCTTGGGGATAACTCCGTGGTGCTCATCGGCACCGACCCCGAGGGCCACCCCGACCAGGCCTGGAAGGTGGTGCGCAAGCTGGAGGGTCAGGGTGGCGGCTCCTTGTTCATCAAGACCCATCCCAACTCCAAGCACCTGTATGTGGATACCGCCCTCAACTCGGTCGAAAAACTGAGCCAGACGGTCGCCGTGTTCGACACCGACAACCTGAAGGCGAAGTACAAGGTGCTGCCGATCGCCGAGTGGGCCGATGTCGGCGAGGGCGCCAAGCGCGTGGTACAGCCTGAATACAACAAGGCCGGTGACGAAGTCTGGTTCTCGGTCTGGAATGCGAAGGACAAGCAGTCAGCCATCGTGATCGTGGACGACAAGACCCTGAAGCCCAAGCACGTCATCAAGGACGACCGGCTCATCACCCCGACCGGCAAGTTCAACGTCTACAACACCGTACACGATGTGTACTAGGCCGTGTTGACCTTCAGCAGGTCCACGTAGATTGGGCAAAGGTGTAGGATGTGGTGAGTGGTGGCTCCAGGGACGGGGCCACGGCGAACCGCATCAATGGATGGCCCGTGCCTAACATTCGGTGTTCCGTGTTGAGCATACCACCTGCCTGTCGGGAGGTGCCTACCTTGGGCGCGATGCCCTTTCGTAGATCCCGGAGAACATCTCTTCAAACGCAGTGAAGACGCGTTTTACCACCATTTCTGCCGAAGTGAGGTCGCCAGGCTCAAGCGCGGACTCCCACGGTTTTTCGTCCTTCCCCTCTGCGTCGGTCTTGAACATGCCATGGTCGAGCTCGGCGTCCAGGTGAGATTTGCCAAAGTAGCGCAAGCCCCGCAGCCTATTGAGCGAGCTGAGCGCTTTCGCCGTGCGGCGGAAGAAGACATGTCCCGCGCCCTCCAGGACATAAAGAAACACGATTCGATCGAGATCCGATGTGGAGCCATAGACGATCGCAACGAGCTGGAACAAGGCGATGCGGGCAGCGGCATGTGTGTCGCTGAAAAGCTCGTCCGCTCGAGGTTGAGGGAACCCGAGCCTTTCCAGGTCCTGAAGGTACCACTCCTCGTGTCCTGAATCTCCCACCTTATGCTCGGAAGCGATGGCCCGTAGCATCGGATCGCCGATCCTCATCTCGTTTTGTTCGAGGAGGTCCTGAAAAGTGAAGACCCAGAAGTAGAAGTACTGCGCGACCGACTCGATGTTAAGAGTTTTCGCGTCGAGTGCCGATAGCAGAACGTTTTGGTCGAGCTTCGCCTCAGCGCCGGGATCAGGCTTTTCCTTTCGCCCTCCCTCGAATGCTCTCGAATGTCGGTTATGGATGCTCGTCGCCGGTGGTCGACGTGGACCGTGCCTGACGCAAGACACGCAGCCAAGCGGCACCGTCGGGGCAGGAGAGGAGCGCATCGCCGAGATCCGATAGCTGCAGCGGGTCGGCAATCCCTGTCAGGAGCGGCCCGGCCTGCGTGGCGATCGCAGAACCGAAGCGATGACGGGCCTGGCGGGCGAGTAGGTGGCGCAGCTCTTGGCGGCCCTGTTCCAAGCCCTGTTCCAGGCCCTGTTCCAAGCCCTGTTCCAGGCCCTGTTCCAAGCCCTGTTCCAGGCCCTGTTCCAGACCTTGCTCCAGACCCTGCTCCAGACCCTCGCGTTTCCATTGGTCGGTCCAGCTCTCGACGCGATTGGACAACATATCATGTACCTCATGTAGATCGCTCAGTGACTCGAATTCTACGCCTGCAAGTCGCTTGGGGAGAAAGACCCGGTTGAGCCAGACGGTAAAGGCCCGCCGCAGACCGGTCTGCTCCGGTGCCTTGAGCCAGTCGACCAGAGTTCGGAGGATGGTCAGCACCTCCCCAGGCGTGCGGCTGGCTTCGAGGCGGAAGAGCGCGGCGCTCAGGTTGCGCTGCGGCAGCTTGCCCTGCTCCGCCACGCGCTGCTCGTCGATCAGGAAATACGCCTGTTGTGGCCGGTATGGGTGCAGCACGGACGGGGCCGGCTCGATCAAGTCGTCGAGTGTGCGCGCGGCATTCCAGGGGTCGGCGCCATTGTAGAGCACGATGGGGAGCACCGGCGGCAGCCGGCCGGTGCCACTGAGCTGCCGGGTGCGGATCAGGTCTTGGTAGAGAAGTCCGAGGTAGGTCTGGATACGCACCGCCATCCAGCGATCTATCGTGGATTGGAA
>NZ_FLUY01001828.1 GCF_900092655.1 Candidatus Thiosymbion oneisti | reverse complement strand
AAAGACAACGACGCCGATCTGTGGCAGGGCCAGCTCGGCTATGCCTTCGGCAACAACATGATCAAGGGCATGTATGGTAAGAACAAGCCGGATATTGGTGATGAGACCAAGAGCTGGGCGGTCGGTTTCGACCACAACTTCAGCAAGCGCACCAAGGCCTATGTCCTCTATACCAAGGTTGATAAAGACACAAAAGGCTCCGACGAGGGTGACTGGAAGGGCTTCTCGCTCGGTATGATCCACGACTTCTGAGTCCGGCTTGG
>NZ_FLUY01001090.1 GCF_900092655.1 Candidatus Thiosymbion oneisti | reverse complement strand
AAGTTCATAGTATCTGCTGGCTCACACGCTTGGTTCACACGCTCCAGTGCGGGGACTAGCAATATCGAGCGAAACTACGTACTAGGG
>NZ_FLUY01001089.1 GCF_900092655.1 Candidatus Thiosymbion oneisti | reverse complement strand
ATTCCCGTGTATACGAATGCTGGACATCGGCCCGATGCTCTCCGCGGCGCGGAGCTTCCAGGTTCCCACGCAGCGCAATGGCATTGGGTTGGGGAGAGGGGGTCAAAGAGCGAAGATCGGTGCCTTTCGGACTCTGGTTGCGAGGCGTTGACCTGAAGTAGATGAGGGTTTACCGTGAGGTAACCTGTGCCAGGGTGATATCCAACCGTCCGGTTCCACGGGTAGTCGCGGGCGAGCTTGCAAGACAGTGCGGCCTGCAACCGGCTGGGCGGACGAGGAAATCACTGTGAAGTTTCGCAGGTCGATCCCACACCATGAGCAACCACTTCCAGAGGTAACACGATGGGCATTTTAAGCTGGATTCTGTTGGGTCTTATCGTAGGGGTTTTGGCAAAGTGGATCATGCCCGGCGATGATCCGGGCGGCATTATCGTTACCATTCTTATCGGTATCGCCGGCGCTTTTCTAGGCGGTTTTGCGGGCACGCAACTAGGTGTCGGTGCCGTAGACGGCTTCAACTTGGTGAGCATAGGCCTGGCTATGGCCGGCGCGCTGGTTTTGCTGCTCGCTTACCGGATTCTTTTCAAAAAGTAGCGGGAGGTCGTGTCTCCGGCTACGGAGAATAAGGAATGCAACCGCAAGCCAGGCTGACGCTCTACGAACATCTTGAGGCCCTGCCCGAGGGTGTAACCGGGGAAATTCTAGACGGCCAACTCCACACCCAGCCTCGGCCCTCGATACCCCATGTGAATGCCAACCTTGTGCTCGGGAGTGAACTGGAAGGACCTTTTCAGAGGGGCCGAGGTGGCCCCGGCGGTTGGTGGATCTTTATCGAGCCTGAGGTGCACTTCGTGCGCAATGCCGAGGTCGTGGTACCGGATCTAGCTGGCTGGCGACGTGAGCGCATGCCGGTACCTCCGGAGGGCCACCGTGTCGAGGTGGTTCCGGATTGGGTGTGCGAGATCCTGTCCCCATCCACAGCGAGCAGGGACCGTGGGATCAAAATGCCCCTCTACGCGCAGTATGGTGTGCGCTATGCCTGGTTGGTCGATCCTGCCAAACGCACGCTGGAGGTGTACCAACTCGATGCCGATGCCTGGCTTGAGGTCAGCCACTTTGCCGATGCTGACCGGGTTATTGCACCGCCGTTCGAGGCCGTATCTATCGTTTTAGAAGACCTGTGGTTGCCGGCCTAAAAATCGCAACCATGGAAGGACCCCCGGAAAGGCTGTTGGTAGCTGTTTAACCTTTACTTTACATAATATACATTATGCGCAATATTGGACGTTTTCAAGTTCAGGGTTATCGTTTTGCCGACAACCCAAATTAGCTGACAATAGCCTGCAAACGTCCGGGTAAACTCATATTGTCTGCAAATCGGTCGAGGTCCCGGTGATTGGTGGTGAGCCCAGCCCTCCAGCCACCGGAAAGTCCAGAGCCGAAAACAGGAGACAAACAGATGGAACCAGCACTTCAACCCACCCTCTACGAGTCCCTGGAGGCCCTACCTGAAGAGGTGACCGGGGAGATCCTGAACAGACAGCTGCATACTCACCCGCGGCCTTCCGGAGCCCATGTGAACGTCGGCTCTATGCTCGGTGCTGAATTGATCGGCCCCTTTCGTAAAGGTAATGGAGGCCCTGGCGGCTGGTGGATCTTCGATGAGCCGGAACTCCACTTCGTGCGGAATGTGGAAGTGGCGGTACCGGATCTGGCCGGTTGGCGACGGGAGCGGATGCCCTACTTGCCGGA
>NZ_FLUY01001106.1 GCF_900092655.1 Candidatus Thiosymbion oneisti | reverse complement strand
TCGGCCAAGTGGCACCATCCTGCCGCCGCTTTGGATGTGGCGAGGTATCCGTTCCCGGCCAAGGTGTTGTGGCCAGAGGAAAGCGCCGTCGCCGCGG
>NZ_FLUY01000033.1 GCF_900092655.1 Candidatus Thiosymbion oneisti | reverse complement strand
GATCCGAGCGTCGGGTTGCGTTACGCCGCGTTCGGCGCCGTGCCGGTCCGGGCGCGGTCCTGGGTTATTTGGCGTTGCTTGTGGAATACGGCATGTTGGGTTACGGCGCGTTCAGCCTTGTCACTGTGCTTTGGGATCGAACAGCGCGCCTAACCCAACCTACACCCAAAGCGAGGTCCGTGCGTGCAGGCTGCGCGGGGGATCATGTGGGTGTAGGTTGCGTTAAGACGCCGGCATGACCCACGCAGACAATCAGCGCGCCTTGGTGCGTCGAAACGCAGCACGTCCGGTCCCTCAAACCGCGCCGAATAACTCAGGATTGCTTTTAACCAGACAGCTTCTCAAATCCCATTCAAGCAATTGCATCCCATCCCTTGACCGCGGGGCTAGAGGGAACCCTTGGTAGAGGGTATAACTCCCCCCATCCTCAGATCCGGTTCAATCGCCATGCGTAGCGCTTGTCCGAATGCCTTGAAGAGTGTCTCCGCTTGGTGATGGGCGTTACGTCCACGCAGGTTGTCCAGGTGCAGGGTCACACCCGCGTGATTGACGAAGCCCTGGAAGAACTCGCGGAACAGGTCCACGTCGAAGGCCCCGATCATGGGTCGGGAAAAGTCGGCATGGAACTTAAGTCCCGGACGACCCGAGAGATCGATCACTACCCTCGATAGAGCCTCGTCGAGGGGCACATAGGCATGACCGTAGCGGCGGATAGCCTGCTTATCCCCCAGGGCTTCCGCGCAGGCCTGGCCGAGGGTGATGCCGATGTCCTCCACCGTATGGTGGGCGTCGATGTGTAGATCCCCTGTGGCCTCGATCGATAGATCGATCAGCCCATGGCGGGCGACTTGATCGAGCATATGCTCGAGAAAGGGAACACCGGTGGCGAAGCTGGAACGCCCCTTTCCGTCCAGGTCGATCTCGACCAGGACGCGGGTTTCCAATGTGCTGCGCTCCACCCGGGCAGTGCGCTGAGTACTCTGTTGTTCCACCGGATCGGAAGATCTTGTTACTGGTTAAGAAAATTCCTACATCGAAAGCGGAATGGGATCATATTCGGCTTGGTAGGCCTGTGCCATCATAACACTGTCGCCACCCAGGATAGTCATGAGGACGCAAGGGCAAGAGGATCTATCGCCCCAAAGGATTGTGCCAACCAAGCTTGGCGACATGTTCCCCTGGGTAGGGATTGCCCAGGGGATTTTTTTGTCGACAAAGGCTCAGATTCAACGCCTGCAAATAGCCGAAAGTCTCTAAACCGAGCACCGAACAGCGGAGGCTCGGAGGGGCTCAAGGTGCCGCAAGCACTGCGAGGACACCCTTCGTGTCCTGGGCGATCAAGTCCTCGGCGAGCGCGCTACCCAAGGGTTCTGCCTGGGTACGGGGCGCCCAACGTTCGGCACGCCAGACCCGGCTTCCGTCCGGCGTGCCCACCAACCCGCGCAAACGGAGCTGGTCGTCCTCCAGCAAGGCATAACCGGCGATCGGTGTCTGGCAACCGCCCCTCAGACGGCGGTTTAAGGCACGCTCTGCCTGTACCCGGTCAGCAGTGTCGGCGTGGTGTAGCGGGGCGATCAGTGCATTGACACGCCCATCGTCGGCACGGCACTCGATCCCGATGGCCCCTTGGCCGATGGCGGGGAGGCTCTCTTCCGGGCTTAGGCAGCGGCGGATACGCTGCTCGAACCCGAGTCGCATCAGGCCGGCGGCGGCCAAGATAATGGCATCGTACTCGCCGGCATCGAGCCTGCTCAGGCGGGTGTTGACATTACCTCGCAAGGGTCGGATTACCAGGTCAGCCCGGCGGGCGGTAAGCTGGCATTGGCGGCGCAGACTGGAGGTACCGACACAGGCCCCCGCGGGCAGCGCGTCGATATCCCCGTAGCTGTTTGAGACGAAGGCATCCCGGGGGTCTTCCCGTTCCATAATCACCGGGAGGTGCAGACCCGCGGGCAAGTCTACCGGCACGTCCTTCATCGAGTGCACGGCGATGTCCGCGCGCTGGTCCAGCAAGCCTTGCTCCAACTCCTTGACGAACAGCCCCTTGCCGCCGATCTTGGCGAGGGATGCATCCAAAAATTTGTCGCCGCGGGTGCGCATGCCCAGAATCTCGACCCTTATGCCGGGATGGACCTGGCGCAACCGCTCCGCCACCTGTTCGGTCTGCCACAAGGCAAGCGGGGATTTGCGGGTGGCGATGCGGATGGATTGGGACACCGGCGGGAAACGGGGCGATCTCCCCTTCAGGGCACCCGGTCGAACGGACGATACCTCTCCGTGACATCCGGACTCTCATTCACCAATCGCCCTTCGAGCTCGACCCAGGCGTGGGCAAGAAACGCCTCCTGGTTGTTGACTCCGATGCGCAGCTCCGCTGCCAAACCGCGGCGGCGCAGGAACCACCAGATCAGCACAGACTGGCGCAGGCAATAGGCATCAAAGGGCAAATGGCGGCTAGCTATCCAGGCCAGCTTCCGTATGCGCTGGGCATAAGCCATAGCCTGGTCTAATCCGGTCGGGTAGCCCGGCTTCTTAGGGGTAAGGTACATTAGAAGCTGGCGGGTGCGCCTTAACGTTAGCAGGCGCAGCAACACGGAAATCATGACTAGTTGCCCCCAGAGCATGAGAAACAGGAGCCGATCACCAGGCTCCAGAGAAGTAAAGCCGCGCCACCGCCGCCTCAGTCCCCGCAGTTTTTGAGCAGAGAGGCTAATGCCGTTGCTTGAAGTCTGGATCGAAGGCATGCTTAATCTGTTTTGGTTTCTCGAAAAGCGTCGAACCATAAAAATAATTCATAATGCCTATAGGATAACACAATAATTAAAGTGAGAAGCTGTCTGGATAAAACGGATCCTCACGTCGTGTTGCGTTACGCCGTGTTGTTCCCCCAGGCGTTTTCGCGCGCGGCTTAACGCAACCTACACTTAAGGCGAGGTCCGCACGTGCAGGCCGCGCGGGGGATCATGTGGGTGTAGGTTGCGTTAAGACGCTGGCACCGGCCTGGCCGTAGACCAACGAGCCGTTGTGCGTCGAACGCAACACGTCAAACCCTGTCCCGACGCAGGAGGGATCTTCTCCCCCAAACAGCGCCAAATAATTCAGGATTGCTCGCCTCCTTGGGGAAGAGGGTTGGAGTGAGGGGGGACCAATGGCTTTGGTTTCGATACGGTTAGTATCGGCTTCGCATGCCGCACGCTGAATAACGCCATCTTTGACACGCCTCGTTTTCCGCAAAACCCACTGGCGATGGGTATAATCCGGTCGCGCAACGCCAACTTCATACTTGACGCCATGCAACGAGGATGAGAGAGCCTACCTGGTGGGCACAGCCCACCCCACTTCCCTAACCCATGCAACGAGGATGGGAGATGCAACGTCGCGATTTCTTCAAGCAGGCCGGAAGCGCCTCCCTGGCGCTGAGCGCCTCTACCGTCGGTATCAAGGCCGCCCAGGCCAAGCCCGCTCACAACTGGAAGCTGGTTACCGCCTGGCCGAAGAACTTCCCCGGTCTGGGCACCGGCGCCAACCGACTCGCCGAACTCATCGGCGAGCTGAGCGGGGGCCGTATCCGGGTGAAGGTATACGGGGCCGGGGAGTTGGTGCCCGCGTTCGAGGTCTTCGACGCCGTCGCCCAGGGCACGGCCGAGATGGGCCATGGCGCGTCCTATTACTGGAAGGGCAAGAGCGAAGCCACCCAGTTTTTCACCACTGTCCCCTTCGGCATGACGGCCCAGGAGCGGAACGGCTGGCTCTACCATGGGGGCGGCCTGGAACTCTGGACCGAGCTCTACGCCCAGTTCGGTTTGGTCCCTGCACCAGGCGGGAACGGTGGGGTCCAGATGGGGGGCTGGTTCAACAAAGAGATCAAAAGCGTTGCGGACCTTGCGGGGCTCAAAATGCGGATGCCGGGCCTTGGCGGCGAGATACTCAAACGCGCCGGAGGCACACCGGTCAATCTGCCGGGGGGCGAGCTCTTCACCGCCCTGCAGTCCGGCACCATCGATGCCACCGAGTGGATAGGACCCTACAACGACCTGGCTTTCGGCTTCTACAAGGCGGCCAAATACTACTATTATCCCGGCTTCCACGAGCCCAGCGGCACCCTGGAGGTCATCATCAACAAGGCCGTCTTCGAGACCCTGCCCGCGGACCTGCAATCCATCGTGCTCAACGCCTGCAAGGTATTGAACCAAGACTTGCTGGCCGAGTACACCGCCCGTAACCCGGTGGCGCTCCGGACCCTGATCGACAAGCACGGCGTAGCGCTGCGCGCCTATCCGGACGACGTGCTTGTCAAGCTGCACCGGCTGGCCGAAGCGGTGGTCTCCGAACTCGGGGAGAAGGACGCATTCTCGCGGAAGGTATATACCTCCTACCGGAAATTCCTCCGGCAAGCAAAAGAATGGACCAACATCTCCGAGCTGGCCTACCTGCAGGCACGTGACGCGCGGACAACCTGAAGCGGATAGCGGTTAAATTTCAAGTGGCATAGATCAGGCAATCCGGCGCCTGCGCAAGAGAAACCGTCCCCCGGCAGAGAAACATCGAGATGCGACTCCTCCGTTACCTGTTCCTGTTCGCCTGCGTGGCCTTCATCGTCTGGCCCTACTACCATGTCTATCGCCTCGACAACGCCCTCGGCAAGAACGACATGCGGACCCTGGAGCAGCTCCTGGACATACCGGCCATCCGTCGCAACTACAAGGAACGCCTGAAAGGCGGCCTGAGTCTCCCCCAACCTCGCCCCCAAGGCGCCGACAGCCCCTTGGCCTGGCTGCAGCAGAATCTGCGGCGCCTGGGTGACGCTGCCCTGGAGCAGGCCATTACCCTCCCCTGGGCCCGCGATACCCTCAAGGAGGCTACCGCCCAGGCAACCGACGAGCGGCCACCCTACTTCATGGCCGCGATCACCTTCGCCTTCTTCGAGTCCTACGATCGCTTTCTCATCCGCCTGGGGGAACTCGGCAAAAACGCCACCCATATCCGCATGACATTGCAGGATAAGACCTGGCAGATCACGGACATCATTCGCTAGGGGCTGCTGACACTTATCCGGGCGACATCCTTTTTGTCCGCAGATTACGCAGATTTTCACAGAGGGTTACGGCGCGTTTGACCTTACCGGCGTACACCAACATTTCAGCACGCGCCTAACCCAGCCTACCTACTACTACACGCAGGTAGCACGCAGATATCGGCATGTTAGATTGCATGCAACCCGCGTAGGGCGGATAAGCTTGCGCCATCCGCCGCAGGCATAACCGAACCTACCATTCGTGGAATCATGTTCATTCACCAACATCTAGTTTCCACACTGATCCACTCGCCCAATCTTCGGGATAAAGTCCTTTTTCAACTAACCGATGAAAAGTTGAATACGGCCAATCACAAACTCGTTCTACCCAACCATGTTTAACCGGATTGTAGTGAATATAATCCATGTAGACCTCATACTCATTTTCATTGCGGATCGCATGTTCCCAGAAACGTCGTTGCCAAAGGGCGCGTTCGTGGCGTCGAATACGCACCTCCGAGCGCCTCTCCGTTGGTGGTAACCCTTTTGAAAAGGCTTTCTTGATTTCTCTCCAACGCCCCGAAAAATCATCGTCCCCACGAGGCAACGTCCGGATCAATGCCATTAAGTTAGCTGCCGACCGCTGATCGTGGTAGGTCGGGTTAGGCGCGTGCTTCGGTGTTCGGTTGGGCCACCGGATTGGGGCGCGCCGTAACCCGACAGACGATGCTGCGAGCCAACCTGGGATGTCGGGTTACGGCGCGTTCAACCTC
>NZ_FLUY01001088.1 GCF_900092655.1 Candidatus Thiosymbion oneisti | reverse complement strand
ACGCCGGCTCCGTGCTGGGTGCCAAATTACTCAATCCTTTCCAGATTGGTGATGGAGGACCCGGCGGCTGGTGGATTTTTGCCGAGCCGGAAGTGCACTTCGTGCGGAATGTGGAAGTGGCGGTACCGGATCTGGCCGGTTGGCGACGGGAGCGGATGCCCTACTTGCCGGA
>NZ_FLUY01000564.1 GCF_900092655.1 Candidatus Thiosymbion oneisti | reverse complement strand
CAGATCACAATCCGTGTTTATCTGTGTCCATCCGTGGTTCTAATGCAAGAAATGGTCTCCGTATTTTTACTATGCTGCACTAG
>NZ_FLUY01001231.1 GCF_900092655.1 Candidatus Thiosymbion oneisti | reverse complement strand
GTAACATCGGGACCGCCGCGCCTGCTTCGCTTTGATGGACCGTCGCTTCCTCAGCTTGAAGACCGCCTCTGGCAAGCCGCTAGCCTTG
>NZ_FLUY01000193.1 GCF_900092655.1 Candidatus Thiosymbion oneisti | reverse complement strand
GGGGGCGTTCTCAATTGAGCTGAATCCTCATGAAAATCAAGCACATCAGGCCCATGCAGCAGTGGCTACGAGTTTCCGAGACACTCCGCGGCG
>NZ_FLUY01001087.1 GCF_900092655.1 Candidatus Thiosymbion oneisti | reverse complement strand
GCCGACAAGATGTCGGCGGTCCCGGGCCGGCTGGGACCGCCGTCTTTCAGACGGCTTACGGACCCCATCACCAGCTGGCGGCAACG
>NZ_FLUY01001234.1 GCF_900092655.1 Candidatus Thiosymbion oneisti | reverse complement strand
AGGGATGGCCAAAACCCAGCAATAACCAAAGCTGGGGTTCGTTCCTCACCCCAGCCTACCGATTTAAAATCAATAGGTTAGTTTTTAGACAGCCTCTCAGACTCCAGGTGAGAGTATTCTGCATTGCGGGCCAGGGCCTCGCGATAAAGGTTCTCCAGGTTCAGCCAGTACTCAGCAGGCTGCCGAAACACGCACTCGAATTTGCGGGCGCTCTCGGGTGTGATGGAGGCCTTGGCCTTGATGATCTCGTTGATGGTCTTCTTCGCCAGACCAGTTCGCTCGGATAGCTCAACCTGAGACATACCGCGGCTTTCCAACTCTTCTTCCAATATCTCACCTGGGGGCACCACGTAGTTTGGAAGGTACTGATTTTCAATTGTATTACTCATGAGTATCCTCCACGCCGAGAATCACAATGGCTGTGACGCTGCCCCAGTCGAGCCTACCTTCCTTCCTCAAAGGAAGCGGATTGTGGGCTGGTCTGAAGAGTAGCCGGTACGGGTGATCCAGGTCTACGGATAAGACCCCCTTGCGGTTTTCTTTCAACTCATGACAACGCGCCGGTCCTGAATAGGGAGGATGGAAGGTTGCCAATGTCGGGGCTGCTCGAAGCTGGGCAAGGCGACGCTTCAGTAACTTAGTCCGTTTGCTTCCATAACGCTTCAGCATGCGCCGCTCATCGTTGCAGTCTTTTTTGAGCCGCTGATTCTCGAAATCGATTTCCATAGGACCCTATCTGCCTCTGGTCCCTGTTTCCCGAACGACCTAAGACTGGAAGTCTTTCCGCCGCCCCATTCAGAAGTAGGTAAAACATTTACGCGATAGGTTAACATTTTTATGTCACAGCATTCGTCAGAAGGTCCGCGCAGCGGACCTTACGGGCGATGGCGCCGATGCCGGCGTCTTGGCGCAACCTGCACCCACATAACCCCCCGCGCCGCCTGCCCGCGCGGACTTCGCTTTGGGTGTAGGTTGGGTTAGGCGCGCTGTTCGATCCCGAAGGACACAAACACCCTTGAACGCGCCGTAACCCAACACGTCCGGTCCTCCAAACAGCGCCAAATAATTCAGGATTGCCTGGTGCCATCGACATAGCGGTCCCGTGCGTCTTTGGCGCGCTGGAAGATTTCCAGCAGATGGTCGCCGTCGCCGCGGCGGATGGTGGCGGCGAGGTCCAGCATCTCGTCGCCGAATTGGCGCAGCATCTTCCCCAGCTGTTCTTGATTGGCGATGCAGATGTCCCGCCACATGATCGGGTCGCTGGATGCGATGCGGGTAAAGTCTCGAAACCCCCCCGCGGCGTAGCGGAAGATCTCGTCGTTCTCCCGCAGCCGCGCTAGGGCGTCCACCAGGCCGAAGGCCAGCATGTGGGGCAGATGGCTGGTGGCGGCCAGGATTTGATCGTGGTGGGCCACGTCCATGGTGGTGACCTGAGCGCCGCAGCTGCGCCACATCCGGGTCACGCGGTCCAGGGCCTCTGAGTCGGTGGCGGGGAGGGGGGTCAGGATGACGCACCGGTCGCGGTAAAGGGTCGGAAAGGAGGCCTCCACGCCGCTGTGCTCGGTGCCGGCGATGGGATGGCCGGGGACCAGGTGCGTCGGCACATCGCCGAAGATCGCCTGGGCGTCCGTCACCACGCTGCCCTTGACACTGCCCCCGTCGGTGACGACCGCATCGTCCCGCAGCCGTCCTTTGATGGCGGCAAAGGTGTCCCGCATGGCGCCGAGGGGAACGGCGATGAAGACCAGATCGGCACCCTGCACCGCCTGCGCCGGGTCCTGCGCGTAGCGGTCGATCACGCCCAACTCGCGGGCCCGCTCCAGGTTGGCGACGGAGCGGCCGCAACCGACGATCTGGTCTACCGCGCCTGCGGCGCGCAGGGCCCGGGCCAGGGAGCCGCCGATCAGACCGACCCCGATGACGGTCAGCCGCGCGATCATTTGCCCAGCACGGATGCCAATGCGGCCAGAAATCGGGCGTTTTCCGCTGCCAGTCCGACGCTCACCCGGAGGTGGCTGGGAAGCCCGTAATTGGCGAGGCGACGGGCGATGCAGCCCGCGCGTAATAGGTCCCGATCCACGGGCCCCGCGGGTCGGCCGAGATCCACGGTAATGAAGTTGCCTACCGAGGGGATGTAGCTCAGCCCGAGGTGGTCGAATCCGGCGGCGAGCTGCGCCAGTCCTGCGTCGTTGAGGGTGACCGAGTCCCGCACATGGTCGGCATCGCCGAGGGCTGCCAGCGCCGCCAGCTGGGCCGGGGTGTTGACATTGAAGGGTTGACGCACCCGGTTCAGGAGCTCGGCGATGCGCGGGTCGCTGATCCCATAGCCTATCCGCAGGGCGGCCAGCCCGTGTACCTTGGAGAAGGTGCGGGTGACGATGAGATTGGGGAATGCGTCGAGCCAGGTCGAGGTGTCCGGGTAGTCGGGGGCCTGTACATACTCGCTGTAGGCCTCGTCTACCACGGCGATGCAGGTCGCCGGCAGGGAGGCCAGAAAGGCGCGCAGTGGTGCGGCCGGGAGCCAGGTGCCGGTGGGGTTGTTGGGGTTGGCGATCCAGACCACACGGGCATGCCGGTTGACCAAAGCACCCATGGCGTCCAGGTCGTGGCCGTAGTCCCGCGCCGGCGCGATCCGGGCGGTTGCCCCAACGGCCTGGGTCGCGATGGGATAGACCGCAAAGGCGTGCTCCGAGAAGACGGATTCCGCCCCCGGCCGCAGGAAGGTCCGGGCCACCAGGTCCAGGACATCGTTGGAGCCGTTGCCCAAGGTGATGGCCGCCGGGTCTAGGCTGTGGCGTTCCGCCAAGGCCCGGCGCAGCTTGAAGCCGCCACCGTCCGGGTAGCGGCCCAGGTCCGGCATGGCAGCGGCCACCGCCGCCCGTGCCTTGGGTCCCGGCCCGAGCGGGTTCTCGTTGGACGCGAGCTTGATCGAGTCGCGGATGCCCAGCTCCCGTTCCAGCTCGGAGATGGGCTTGCCCGGGACATAGGGGTGCAGCCCCGACAGTCCGGGGGCGGTGAGCGCGAGGAAGGGGTTGTCTGGAGTCGGCATCCGGAGGGGTTTTAGGCGTTCAAGGATTGAATCGCTGCTGCTCGATTCGGTGCTCGAGTAGCACTCGGATCACCACATCAGATCATCCGGTATCTTGTAGTCGGCATAGCCGTCGTCTGCATCGCCGTCGTCTCCCGGTGTGTTCAGCAGTACGACCAGGCGTTGATCGCGCGCCCGGACCCTTTCTGCGATGGCGGGGGATACCAGCTCGAAGCCCGTGTCCTGGCGCACGATGGCGAGATTGCCCTGGGCGAGCTTGCTCCGCTGATCGGCCGTCACGTAGATGCGTTTGATATTGCCGCCATCGAGAAAGCTGTAGGCGATGTCTCCTTCCCCCCGCGGGATCCGGTTGGTGTGGATGAGTTGACGCAGCTCGTTTGCCTCGGCCTTGCGTCGTGCCTCTTCCTGGCGTTGCCGATTGAGCTCGCTGTCGCGCCGCGCCTTCTCCGCCGCGGCCTGTTGCGCGCGTCGCCGGCCTTCAGCCTCGGCCTTTGCCTTGCCGCCGTCCTGTTTGCCCTGCTTGCGCTTGGACGAACGGACTTGTTTTACCTGCTGCTCGTCGACGAGACCGGCCTTGAGTAACTGGTCTTGGAGTGAGTTTCCCATTGTTCAGCTCGCCGGAATCTTTGAAGATGCGGACAAGGGGCGAGAATCTATCAGCAAAATGTCCGAATGCAAATCCCGATCCGAGCGTATCGGTAGTTTAGGTGATGGGCACGCCTCGCTTTGTGCATCCTGCAAGCAGCCACGGTTCGGAAATCTCCACGGAGTGGCCGAAACCTTGGCCCCACTTGATGGACGCTTGCTGTGCCCATCCTGGTACCCCGTTTCCCCTTATTTTTCGTCCTCAGCGAGGCGAGAAGCGGCCAGATGCGAGGCGCGCGAGCGCAGGAATAGCCTCTCCTATTTCAAGCTCGCGCAACAACGCAGATGGCCGCTTCTCGCCGCGCCCGAAGGGAGCCCCCCAAGCGCGCCAATGCGGCGTTACAGCGCTTGGCAAGAGGAGGAGCTATTCCCTGCGCGCTGTGCCTTGCCTGGGCGCGTTTGGGGGGCTCTGAGAATGAAAAAATAAGGGGAAACGGGGTACTAGTGTTCTGGTTTTGTACGCTTTCAGATTTTCACAGATGAAAGACGAAACAATCTGTGAACATCTGCGTAATCTGTGGATTAATAAAGAAGGTTGGGGTTCCTCCATTGCCCCAACGACACTGCCGGCGACTGGCGACTGGCGACTGGCGACTGGCGACTGGCGACTGGAAGCTGGGAAAGTCGATCTGCCGAAGTCATGTTTTCCGGAAGCTTTGTACGCGCTCGCCCGACGAGATTATCTGCGACTATACCGACATCCCGCCGGGCGCGTAGAATGCTAGTGCGGTGAACCAAATTACACAGTGGAGAGAATTTCCCATGAAACAACGCATCTTATTCATCCTCCCATTCCTGTGCCTGCTCATGACACCCGTTCAGGCGGCGAAGCCCGGGAAGATCGGCTATGTGAACATGCAGGAGGTGATCGATAAGAGCAAGTTGGGTCGGCAGGCACAGGAAACGCTCAAAAAGAAGTTCGGGGATAGACAACAGGAACTTGCCAAAGAGCAGCAATCGATCCAGCAGCTGCAGCAGACCTTGGACAAGGATAAGGCCCTGATGAGTCAGAAGGAGCTCGACAAAAAGACCGCCGAGATCCGGGAGCGCAAGAAGAAATTCCAACAAAAGGTGGCACAGCTCCAAAAGGAAGTGGCGCAGGAGGAAAACAAGCTCGCGAACCGGATCCTGGAGCCGACACCGGCGATCATTGCCGCAGTGGCTAAGGATAAGCAGGTCTCCGCGGTCTTCGAGCGTCGCCAGAGCGGCCTTCTCTACATCGATGATGGCCTGGACCTCACTGCCGAGGTCATCAAACGGCTCAACGCCAAGAAACTCGACCCCAAGCAATAGACAGTGCCGCCGGCGTGGTGCCGATCCAGGTAGAGGACCAATCGTTAGGGTTTTGTTACCATAAGGCCTCGGCATCCACATTAAGTGAGGAGATGTGAATCCATGCTTGGCGAATCCCACGACCTGCGTCACGAATTTCCGACTCTAGATGACAGAATCTCCGTGCTGTGCGACTCCGACGAGGAGTTTGCGCATCTGATGAAGGATCACGATAATCTGGATGCTCAGGTACGTAAGCTGGAGGAGCTGGGCACGCCGGTGGCCGACGAGACGATCGGGGACCTCAAAAAGGAACGTCTTCTGATGAAAGATCGTCTCTATGCAATGCTGCGCACAAGCTGAGCGAGCCGGGCCTTAGGGGAATACGGAAGGTAAGTTCATCACCGAGCAGGTCGCGTCGAGATAGCCCGTGTTGCGATTCAAGATTATTCCCGTCACCCTGTTTCAGCAGAATTGCACCCTACTGTGGTGCGACGAAACCGGTCACGCCGCCGTCGTCGATCCCGGCGGAGAGACGACGCGGGTGCTGGCCGCGATTCAGGAGGCGGAAGTCGAGCCGGTCAAGATCCTGCTTACCCATGGCCATCTGGACCACGTGGGGGGAGCCGCGGAGCTTGCCGAACGCCTCGACCTGCCTATCGAGGGTCCTCATCGAGGCGACGAGTTCCTACTCAAATCCCTTGCGGCCCAGAGCCAGCTGTTCGGTGTCCCGGAAGTCCGCGGCGTCTCCACCGGGCGCTGGCTGGAAGACGGTGACTCGGTCCGGATCGGCGCCCTGGAGCTGCGGGTGATCCACTGCCCCGGCCACTCGCCGGGCCATGTCGTCTTTTTCAATGAGACAGCCAGGTTGGCGCAGGTGGGCGATGTGCTGTTCCAGGGCTCGATCGGGCGCACGGATCTGCCGCGCGGTAACCATCAGAACCTAGTGGATTCCATCCGTCGGTGTCTCTTTCCGCTCGGCGACGACGTCTGGTTCATTCCCGGACATGGCCCCATGTCGAGCTTCGGTGACGAGCGTCGCAACAATCCCTTTGTCCGCGATCCCCTGGTCTGAGATTCAGGGTAACCGGATAGACCGGGGTTGCGGATGAGTAAAGCGGGTCCGGGCCTATCGCCATCCGCATCCGGGCACGGCAGTCGGGACGCTGTGATTCGTGGTGCCCGAGCGTCTCCCGCGGGTGGCGAGGAGCCGGTCCCCCCCGGACGGTCGAGCGGCACGCGTTTCATCGAGCCCTATCGGTTCGACTCAGAGCAACGGGCGGCAATTCTCTCCCGGCTCCAGGAGCGAAGTATCGGTGACGAGGAGAGCCGAAGTCTGTTCGTAGCCGCGCTGGAGTACGATCTGGCGAGCTGCGGCTGGCTTACGACCCCAGGGCAGCGGCCCGCGACGTCCGACCACCAGGAAAATGACCCCGATCTGGATGCGGCGGCCATGGCTGCCCTTGTGGAGACCGCGGAGAAGCTGGTGCAGGAGCTGGCAAATCTCGACACTGCCACATCGCTGCGTCTGCAACAGGGGCTTGAATCGACGGACCATCTCCGGCGCGGCGATGGCGGGGACTGTCTCGAAACCCTGCTCGGCGAGCTGCGACGAGTCGTAAACGTCGGCAGGTCACTTGGCCGACTCGCCGGATCGGTGGCCCCAAGGCCCGCCTACTCCGACGAGGCACGCCGTTTTGTCCTGCGTGTCGCGGATGCCTTTGAAGACTGCTTCGAGCTGGCCCCCGATACCCGGTCCGACTCCCCCTTCCCGATCGCACTCGATGCCATCGTCACCGCCACGGATATCGCTGTGCCGACGGATCAGGATGCACTCACCAGGATACTGGGTCGAGACTAAGAAGCTGTCTGGTTAAAACGGATCCTCGCGTCGTGTTGCGTTACGGCGCGTTCGATGCCGTGCCTGTCCGGGCGCGGTCCTGGGTTATTTAGCGTTGGCTGTGGGATCTGACGTGTTGGGTTACGGCGCGTTCGGCCCCGTCGCTGTGCTTCGGAACCGGACAGCGCGCCTAACCCAACCTACACTTAACGCAAGGCCGCGCGGGCCGGCAGCGCGGGGGTAATCATGGGTGTAGGTTGCGTTAGCCGCGCGAGAAAACGCTTGGGGGAGCATGGCGTCGAACGGGCGTAACGCAACACGCCGTCTGCCCGACAATCACACAGGTTATCCGTGAACGGGAGAAAGGCAAATGCAAATCGGAATGATCGGTCTCGGGCGTATGGGCGCCAACATGGTGACTCGACTCATGCGCGACGGACACTCGTGCGTCGCCTACGACCGCGATACCCAGACGGTCCGGGAGTTGGCTGCTGCCGGTGCAATCGGGGCCCAAGACGCGGCCGATCTCTGCGCTAAGCTGGCCAAGCCGCGGGCCGTCTGGATCATGGTGCCGGCGGCGGCGGTGGACGCGGTCGTCGCAGCACTCTTGCCCTGCATGGAGGCAGGCGACATCATCGTCGACGGTGGCAACTCTCATTATAAGGAGGCCATCCGACGCGCCAAGCGACTCACCGATGCCGGCATGTATTTCCTGGACTGCGGCACCAGCGGTGGGGTTTGGGGTCTGGAGCGCGGATACTGCCTGATGATCGGCGGCGATGCGGACGCCGTGCGCCGGCTTGATCCCATCTTCAAAACCTTGGCGCCCGGGCCCGGTGACAGCGAACGCACCGCCGGTCGCAGCGGCGACTATGACACAGCGGAGCAGGGCTATCTGCACTGTGGTCCAAGCGGTGCCGGCCATTTCGTGAAGATGGTCCACAATGGGATCGAATACGCCTTGATGGCCGCCTATGCGGAAGGCCTGAATCTCCTCAGGCATGCCGGCGTCGGTCGCAATGTCCGGGCGATCGACGCCGAGACGGCTCCCCTCGGCGATCCGGAGCATTATCAATATGATATCGATATATCCCGGGTCGCCGAGGTCTGGCGCCGGGGCAGTGTGGTAGCCTCCTGGCTGCTGGATCTCACCGCCAATGCCTTACACCAAGACCCGGAGCTCAGTCGATTCGGGGGGCGGGTGTCCGATTCAGGCGAAGGTCGCTGGACCTGTATGGCGGCGATCGAGACCGGCACGCCGGCCCCTCTCCTGACGACTGCCCTCTATGAGCGCTTCGGCTCCCGCGGAGAAGCGGATTTTGCCAATCAGCTCCTAGCGGCCATGCGCTACCAGTTCGGCGGCCATAGCGAGAAGCAGGACTGACGGTTGCCAGTGATCAGCCCGTAGATTGGGGTTCGTTCCTCACCTCAACCTACAGCGAACCCGAGGAGATGTCTTGTGTCCCTGACGCAGTCCAACTATACCCAGACCTCGGCGGCGTTGCCGAACGCCATGGTTATCTTTGGTGCCGGGGGAGATCTGGCCAAGCGCAAGCTGATTCCGGCCTTGCTCCATCTCTGCAATGCTGGTCTGTTGCCGGACAGCTTCGCGGTACTCGGACTGGATCGCCTGGACCTGGACGACGATTCCTTCCGAGACCTGATGGGGGAGCATATCCGGGATCACGTCGGCGCCGCCTTCGACCAGGCGGTCTGGGAGCGTCTGATCGGGCGTCTCCACTACATGCAAATCGACATGCTCGATGGTGCCGATTACGAACGTCTGCGCGGGCGCCTGAGTGAGATCGATACCCAGCGTGAGACCGAAGGCAATTACCTGTTCTACATGGCGATCCCCCCCAGCCTCTTCCCCCACGTGACCAGTCGTCTGGGTGAGACCGGTCTGCTACAGGAGACCGAGAACGACTGGCGGCGCGTCGTCATCGAGAAGCCTTTCGGACAGGACCTGGAATCCGCGGTGGCACTCAACCACGAGCTACACGACAACCTGGATGAGCGGCAGATCTACCGTATCGATCACTATCTGGGTAAGGAGACGGTGCAGAATATCATGGTGTTCCGCTTCGCCAACGGCTTCATCGAGCCGCTGTGGAACCACCATCACATCGACCATGTGCAGCTCACGGTAGCCGAGTCCGTCGGCGTTGAGCACCGGGGTGCCTATTACGAGGAGGCGGGCGCCCTGCGGGACATGATCCCGAACCACCTCCTGGTGTTACTCGGGTTTATCGCGATGGAGCCGCCGAACTCATTCGAGTCCAGTGCCTTGCGCGACGAGGTCAACAAGGTGCTCGACGCCATCGAGCCCTTGTCACCGGAGGATGTACTCAGGCACGCCGTGCGCGGGCAGTATGGCGAGGGCGATATGCCCAGCGGTGAGAAGGTGAAGGCCTATCGCTCGTCCCCGGGGGTCGATCTCCAATCCCGTACCGAGACCTTCGCTGCGCTCAAGCTCACCATAGACAACTGGCGCTGGGCCGGCGTGCCCTTTTATCTGCGCACCGGCAAGCGGCTGGCGGCCCAGTGCACGGAGATCGCGATCCAGTTCAAGAAGGCGCCGACGGTTATCTTTAAGAACACGGACGTGGAACAAGTCGATCCCAACATGCTGGTACTACGCATCCAACCCGCCGAAGGCATCCAAATGAGCCTCGGCGCCAAGGTGCCTGGCCCGACCATGGGGGTCGGCATCGTGAACATGGATTTCTGCTACGAGGACTACTTCGGCAACAAGCCGGCGACCGGCTACGAGACCCTGATCTACGACTGTATGAACGGCGATGCGACCCTGTATAAGCACGCCGACACGATCGAAAAGGGCTGGGAAATCGTGCAATCGGTCATGGATGTCTGGGCCGCGCTCCCGCCGCGGGACTTCCCGAACTATGCCGCCGGGACTTGGGGACCCACGGCTGCCGGCGCTTTACTCAAGAACGACGGCCGTCTGTGGCGCAGGATCAAGATTCCGAATAAGTGATGCGACCATGACGGATGGCAACACCAGCTGGGACCAGGGGAACATCAGCTATCGAATCGTGGATGTCATTAGCCTGAAAACCTGTGACAAGGCGGCATTCTGCGAACGCTACCTGCAACCCGGCATCCCCTGCGTGATTGAAGACTTGGTCACCGAATGGCCCGCCTTCCACAAGTGGGACAAGGACTATCTGAAGCAGACGTGCGGTGGAACGCGGGTGTTTTTTCATCACGAGACCGAGGGCAGGACTGATTTTGCGCGTCCGGCGACCCAGACCACACTGTCCGACTTCATGGTCAGAATCGAAAACGGCGAGCCGATCCGATTTTTCAGCCCTGCGCACCCCGTGTATGACTTCGTCGCCGGCAATCCGATCTTTACCGACGACGTGCGGCCCCGGACCTTTGCACATCTCCTCCCCGGCGGCCGTTTTATCGGCCTGGACCGACTGGATGCTCGGTTCTGGCCATGGTTACCGCCTTTCCCGCCGCAGCTGTATGTTGCCAACGCCGGTTCTCTGTCGCCGGGACACTATGACGAAGACTTGAGTCATACCTTTCATTGCTGCTTTTGGGGCAATAAAAGCGTCAAGCTGTTCGCTGACGACCCCCGGTCGAGAAACGCCATGCGTTATTTGAGCGACATCGATCTTTCGCAGCCGTTGGACTCGATACACCTGAAACGCCATCCTGAACTTGCCGGGCTCAGCGGTTGGTCGGCCTGGTTGCACCCGGGTCAGGTGCTCTTTATCCCGAGCCGGATGTGGCATTGGTTTAAGTATGAGGAATTGAGCCTGGCCTACGTCGTTCGCGCTCGTTCATTCAACTCCTGGCGGGCGTATTCCGAGTTCGCGCGCGGTCCCCAGGGCCCACCGAATACCTTCCCTACCCATGCGGATCTGTGGCGGCGGGTCAGCTGGCGTGAAAGGGGCCTCTGGGGCAATCTCCTGGTGACCTTTGAGCGTCCGATCATCCTCGGCACTTGGGTGGTGATGAAGGCACTGTATCTGTACTTTTTGGAATCCGGTCGGCTGCGCCGTGTCGTATCCTGGCTGGTCGAGCGTTGGAGCCTTTCAAGGGTAGGACGCAAGACCTTATAGGTATCCGCTCTTTTCTCAGTCCATCGATGCGGTTCGCACCTCCTCGTGATGCCATCCTGTAAGACCTGCCGCGCTCACCGCTATCGCGTAAGGGGAGGCGGGGAAGTCCTTGTACAGTGCCATGGTTCAATCCAGTAAATGTTTGTTCGCGGTAACAAGGGGAATTCCTCGCCCTCCAAATCCCCCATCGTCCGTAACCAGTTTCAATCCATGTGCCCTGCACAGCTCTGAGATTACTTGGTCGTTGAAATCGGAACCACCCGTCGCATACTCATTCATCAAGCCGTCGATATCCAAAGCGTCAAAGCCATCCCCCACTCTCATACAGTGACCGAGAATCCGCCGCATATCGTCGGCAATCTCCCGGGCAACCGGAATGAACTCCCCGCTTTTGCGGAATTCCTTGAGTTTGGTTCTGGGTGCGGTGAGTTTATGCTTGAGCTGAATATATCTATTGATGAACTCGGATACAATCAATACGTCGATATAGATCCGGCTCTTAGCGGCAAGGATGTCGGCGAGGGCCTGTGAATAGACCGCAACCCTTGAGTCGTCCAGACTGTGCGGGGCATAGTTAAACAACCAGACATTGGTGTCCAGCAACAGCTCATCTGAGGCCGAGAATGGATAATCGGTGATCCTCGATATCTCACTCGCCATCTCCATCCTCCATCGCATCCCTTACCGCCTGATCGAATTTCTCAGGGTCTTTGAAGTATTGTTTGGCCGTTTCGATGACCCGCTTCAACAACGCCAGATCATCTTGCTGGATATCCTCCACCTGCAGCAAGGTAAGAATCTGTTCTTCGCTGAATCGGCCATATAGCTGGCCTATGGCGGCATTCAGAAAGGCCGATGTCAACGTAGAGACGTTATGGAACGAAAGGGCAACCTTTCTGTCTTTCCCGAATGCGGCGGCAAGGCGCTCATAAACCTTCTGCCCGTCGCCGGATGCGACACACAACGGGCTGCCCACGACCTCGAACAGAGATATCATCATTTCACTTCGCATCATCGCTACCCTAGAAGATATCCGCCGTGCTCAATTCGGAGGTGAGACGGTATGAATTAGTATCTGCCGTATTGATTTCGATGTTCACCACGGTACCGGGAAAAGGGTGAGATAGCGGCACGGCAACGGTTTCCATCTGCCCACGCCGCCAATAACCCGCATCTGACACGATCTGGATGCAACCGCCGTTCAGGTCGATAAACTCACTGAGCAATTTAAGCCCCAGACCGCCCGGCACGGAACCCCGCTTGGTCGTGTTCTGCCCCTGGGTCGCCCACTCGATTGCCGCCGCAGGTGAGAGTTCCAGGCCCGTATTTTGCTGGATATTCCGACGCATCCCGATCCCCAAATCGGCCACCGAAAAATCGAGCCGATGTCGCTTCGGAAAAATCTGCCCGCAACAGAATATCCCCAGCTCAGTGTGGGAGTGAAGAACGGCGTTACTGAATATCTCAAAAATGGATTCACGGAATTTCTTCGACAGACCCAGCGTCATACTTGGCACCTCGGTCCTATGAATCAACTCCTTTTCGATATAGCCGGCAAAATATCGATCATCCTTAACGTCAAACCGGTGATAGGGAATCGTCGTACCCCACCGATCTGGTATTCTCTCCTGGCCATAGTGACTCAGAAAACCATTTTTTGACAATATGGTTGCGATCCTTGAGGGAATATTTTTCAACCGGACCGTGTTCAGGTTCTTTCCCAGGCGATAGAGAATGGCCCCGAAAGCGGCACACATGTCGGCATCGAACCATCTCGTTGCATGCATATCGATCTCAATATTTTCGAAGAGGCATTCTTCTGTCTCGGCTGCCAAGCGAACCAAGGTGGCAAACCCCGACTGGTCATGATGAAACTCCGGCAATGCACACCTCACACCAATACCTCAGTGATCGTCATGGCATCGTTGCTGAAGATGTTCACCACCCTGCCGCGAGTTTACGCTGGCCTGGTAGATACTCATAGGCGACGCTCACCGGCTCCAGGGAGCAGTCCTTCCCGGTGCGGAAGCTTTGCCACCCGTTCTCGAACACAAATCGCCGGTCCACTGCTCCTCGGTCGCGCCGGTCTCCGGGTCCCGCACCCAGATGATCTCGAAAAGGCACGAAATTGTCATCTCGACGCCGGAGGGGTCAGTTCGTGTTTTCCGTGGTTCTCGGCGAACGTCTACACGCGAAGCGAGATTCGCGCGTGCCGGCAGCACGGGGGTAAAGTAGGTGTAGGTTGCGTTAAGACGCCGGCACGGTGCTATAGGAAATCAGCAAGCCTTGGTGCGCCGCAACGCAACACGTCCGGTTCCCCAAACAGTACCGAATAACTCAGGATTGCTTTTAACCGGACAGCTTCTAAAGGCGTGTCTTATAGTCCTGAAACAAATCATCTATGCGTCGCCACAGGGCACCGGGCACACCCTCGCCCACTGGTTTGCCGTCGAGCAGAGTGACCGGTTGCACCTCCCGGCTGGAGCTTGAGATCCATAGCTCGTCCGCCGTTTCGAGCTCGTCCCGAGTGATATGACGTTCCGCACACGGCATATCCACACCTCGGGCAAGCTCCAACACCAAGTCCCGGGTGATACCGCGTAATAAACGGTTACTCGCCGGAGGCGTCAGAATCTCCCCATCCTGTACGACGAAGGGGTTGGTGGAAGAGCCCTCTGTCACCAGTCCGTCGCGGACTAAGATCGCCTCGGCGGCACCGGCATCCTGGGCCGCCTGTCGTAGCAGGACATTACCTAGGAGCGCAGTGGCCTTGATATCGCAACGGTGCCAGCGATTGTCTTCCAGGACCACGGCGGCGATCCCTTTGCCGGAGATGTCCGGGTCCCGTGGCTCGGCGGTCCAGGCCATAACGAACACCGTGGGTTCGCCGCCTTGCGGAAACAGGTGGTTGCGCGTCCGGTCTACGCCCCGCGTTACCTGCAGATAGAGCAACTGGTCAATATCCGGTATGGAGCCGGTCAGGCGCGCGAAGATCCGCTCCCAGGCGTCGAGTTGCAGGGGGTTCTCCATGCGAACCGACCCTAGGCTGTTGTCGAGCCGTTCCATGTGCTGTGACAACCGAAACGGACGCCCACCGTAGACGGGGATGAGCTCATAAACGCCATCACCGAACAGGAATCCGCGATCCATGACCGGAACGCAGGCCTCCTCGATAGGCATGAACTTACCCTTGAGATAGACCTCGCTCATATGATTAGAACCATTTTAGCACCGCGTCCTTGCCCTTCTGCAGGATGCCGCCCTCGGCCACGTCCCGCAACGCCACGAGCGGCACGCGGCGCACCTCCTTACCTTCGAGGGCGATGCTGACATGGCCCACGACGGCGCCCTTGACGATGGGCGCGGAGATGTCGCGATCCTTTACCAGCTTGGCGGATAGTTTGTCATACGTGCGCCGCGGAATGGTCACGGAGACGTCCTCGGCCGGACCGACGGGTAGGTCTTCGACCTCGCCCATCCAGATGCGCAGGGTCTCGATCCGCTGGCCTCCGGCGTAGAGTTTGTGGGTCTCGTAGAAGCGGAAGCCGTAATTGAGCAACGCCAGGCTCGCCTGGGTCCGCACCGCTTCCCCCTGGCTCCCCATGACCACCGACGTGAGTCGCATATTGCCGCGTTCGGCGGAGGCCACCAGGCAATAACCCGCGGTCTTGGTGTATCCGGTCTTGACCCCGTCGACAGACTCGTCCCGCCACAGGAGACGGTTGCGGTTACGCTGCTTGATGCGGTTGTAGGTGAACTCCTTTACGGCATACCACGCATAGTATTCCGGAAATTCACGGATACTCGCCGCGGTCACCAGGGCGATGTCGCGGGCGGTGGTGTAGTGGTCCTCATGGGGCAGCCCGGTGGCGTTCGTGAAGTTGCTGTTCTTCATCCCGATGCGCCTGGCGTGGGTATTCATCAGGTCCGCGAAGGTCTCTTCCGTGCCTCCGATGTGCTCGGCCAGGGCCACGCTGGCATCGTTCCCGGATTGAATGATCATGCCCTTGAGCAGATCTTCCACCGACACCTGCTTGCCGATCTCGATAAAGGTCTTGGAGCCGCCGGTACGCCACGCCCTCTCGCTGATGAGCACCTGGTCCCGGAGGGACAGATTGCCCCCGCCCAGTTCGCGGAATACCACGTAGGCGGTCATGATCTTGGTCAGACTGGCCGGCTCCAGGCGTTCGTCCGCATTGGATTCCACCAGCACCTTCCCGCTGTTATGGTCCACCAGCAAATAGCTCTTGGCAGCCAGCTGCGGTGGATCGGGGATGGGTATCTCGTCCGGTGCCCGGACCGGAGTCGGGGCGTCCGGTACGGGCATGTCGCCGGCTCGGATACCGGCGGAGAAGAAGAGAATAAGCAGGGCCGAGACGTGAAAGAGCGGCTTCATCGGCTACTCCACAACAATGTGAGATCCCTTCAGCCCCAGAGATGCCAGGTGCTGGGATAGATCCCTTGCGCTCTGTTGGGAATCGAGTGGTCCCACCTGGACCTTGTACCAAGGTGTCTCGTTATCGTCTAGTGTACGAATCCGGACCTGCTCGGCGATATGGTTCACCAAGAGGTGGCGCAAGTGCTCGGCATTCACGCGGCTGCCGAAGGCCCCTACCTGCAGGTATAACGAGGATCGGGGCCTTTGCCTGGGTTTCCCCTCGGTCGTGAATATCGCGACCTTCGGCTCAGACGCGGATGGTTCTGCGGTATCCGTTACCCGGTCTGGGGTGTCCGTAGTCAGTGCGCCGGGGCGCTTCGTCTTTACCACTCGGGTTGGGGTCTTCTCGGCTGGTGGGGCCGGCTTCGCCACCGCCGGTGTCTTTCGGGCAACAACCTTTTTGCGTGCCTTGGTCTTGCGTGTCCTGATCTTTGCTTCATGGGTATCGTCCGCAGCAGCGAGGAAACCATCCTGCCGGTCGGATTTCGGGTCACTGGGATCAATTCGGGTTGCGGTCTTCTCGGCCCGCGGGGTCGGCTTCGCCACTGCCGGTGTTTTCCGGGCGACAACTTTCTTACGTGCCTTGGTCTTGCGCGCCCTGATCTTTGCTTCATGCGTATCGTCCGCGGCAGCGAGGAAACCATCCCGCCGGTCGGATTTCGGGTCCCTGGGGTCGATGGCCCTGATCTCCACCCTTGCGATCCCTCTGCCCGCCATTCCCAGCTTGCGGGCAGCCGAATAGGATAGATCGATGATTCGGTTGCCGTGGAAGGGACCACGGTCATTGACCCTGACCACCGTGCTGCGTCCGTTCGTCAAGTTGGTCACCCGCACATAGGTCGGCAGCGGCAGGGTCTTGTGGGCCGCGGTCATGGCGTACATGTTGTAACGCTCGCCGTTGCTGGTCTTGCGGCCGTGGAACTTTTTACCGTACCAGGAGGCCAATCCCCGCTCTACGTGGCCCTTGCTGCTGGCCTTGGTGTAATAACGCTTGCCGAAGACGACGTAGGACTTCGGATTACCATACTTGCTCTTGGGCTCGACCTTGGGTACTACATCCGCAATGTCGGCCAACCCCGGAGGATCATCCGGTATCTTGTCTCCGGTGCCGGAGCAACCGCCCAACAGTCCCAGCAGCAAGAGCAGACCGACGCTGCTCCCACTCCGGCAGTCTCGAAGTTTCGATAACATGGTAATTATTCTTGTCCGCGAATGAACGCCAATGGACTCAAAAGATCACATGATCTTTTCTGTCCGCAGATTCTCACGGGTTGTTTCGTTTGCGGATAAGTCTTCAGTGAAAATCCTGCCGTTTGCGCCCCGCTTCATATGTCGCCTGGATCTCGCGACTGAGCTGGTACACGGCCATGGCATAGAGATTGCTGTGGTTGTAACGGGTAATCACGTAGAAGTTCTTAAGTCCCACCCAATACTCGGGCTCTGGGGCATGGAGGCGGATCAGGGTCGCCCGCGTCGATCCGGGTAGGTGTCCATCATCGACTACTATACCCGCTGCCTTGAGCCTGTCGAGACTGATTGAGGGCTTTACGGGCCTTTTTCCCGCCGGCGCGATGCCCCTTGGTGCTCCATCCGTAACCCTGGTGGGGAAGGCCACCGGCTCTGTGGACATCCAACCATGTTGTTCGAGATAGTTGCCTACGCTTCCGATCACATCCGCTTTGCTTTCCCATAGGTCCCGCCGGCCGTCACCGTCGAAGTCCACGGCGTAGGCGCGATAGCTCGAGGGGATGAATTGGGGTAGACCCATGGCGCCGGCATAGGAGCCCCTCAGCCCCAAGGCGTCGATGGATTCCTCCCGGGACAGGAGTAGCAGCGCTGCGAGCTCCTTGCGGAAGAAGTCCGCACGTTTGGGATAGGAAAAGCCCAAGGTGCTCAGGGCATCGATTACCCGGTGCCTGCCCAGGTTGCCGCCGTAGTTGGTCTCGACGCCGATAATGGCGGCGATGATCTGCGGCGGTACCCCGTAGACCACCCGCGCGCGCTCCAGGGACCCGCGGTTCTCACGCCAGAAGGCGGCACCGCCTTGGATCCGCCTGTCGGTGAGGAAGAGCGGCCGGTATTTATACCAGGGCTTGGCCTCGAAAGGACGGCGGATGGCGTCTATCACCGCCTGGCTATAGCGGGCCTGCCCCATGAGGGTCACGAGCTCGCCCTGGTCGAAGCCGTGCCGGCGGACCATTTCGGAAACGAAACCTTCGGTGCCCGCGCGATAGCTCGCCGGCTCCTGCGCCGCCGCAGTCAGGAACACCAAGGTCGCAAGCATCCCGTACCACCAATGAATTAATCGCATCGCTTAAGTTCCCAGGTACATCTGCGTACAAAATTCGGAGCGGAGTCAAGAATCCGAGCCGTGCTTCAAGTGCAACCTGGCGAATAGTACGAAACCTTCTAGGAAGGAAGCAATTTTCTGTGCGTATGGATGGACATCAGGATACCGAAACCGGCCATAATGGTCACCAGGGACGTGCCACCGTAGCTCACCAGGGGGAGGGGTATGCCCACGACCGGTAAGAGTCCGGTGACCATGCCGGCGTTGACGAACAGATAGACGAAGAATATCAGGGTGAGTCCGCCGCTGAGCAAGCGCCCGTAGGTATCCTGGGCCTGGGTGGCAATATAGAGTCCGCGCACGATGATGAACAGGTAAATTACCAGCATTACCAGGATGCCGATCAGCCCGAACTCCTCGCCGAGGATCGCAAAGACGAAGTCCGTCGAACGCTCGGGCAGAAACTCCAGGTGGGACTGGGTTCCTTTGAGCCAACCCTTACCATGGACACCGCCGGAGCCGATGGCGATCTTGGACTGGATGATGTGATAGCCGGTGCCGAAGGGGTCGCCCTCCGGGTTGAGAAAGCTGAGTATCCGCCGCTGCTGGTAAGGGCGCATGAAATACCAGAGCAGGGGAACAAGGGCCGCCGCGCCTATCCCCAGCACAGCGATCAGGCGCCACTTCAGTCCCGCCAGGAACAGCACGATCATGCCGGTACTGGCTACCAGCAAGGCCGTGCCGAGGTCCGGCTGCCGGGCGATCAGGAGCACCGGAACGGTGGTCAGCACCACCGTCCCCAGGATCCGTGATCCACTGGGGGGCAAGGGCCGCTCGGCGAGGTACCAGGCAAGCATCATGGGAACCGCGATCTTGAGCACCTCCGAGGGCTGGAAGCGCACGACCCCCAGGTTCAGCCAGCGCTGGGCACCCTTACCCATCTCTCCTATCACCAGGACACCCACCAACAGCACCAGTCCGATGCCGAACAGGGGCAGCGACCAGTGCCGCAGCTTCAAGGGTGGTACCTGGGCGACGACGATCATAACCGCGAAGGCGATGCCAAGCCGGGTCAGCTGTCGGTAGAGCTTGTCCAGGTCCTGGTCGACGGCACTGAAGAGCACCAGTAGTCCATAGCCGCACAGGAGCAGTAAGGCGATCAGCAGAGGCAAGTCCAGGTGCACCCGGGCCGGAAGCAGGGTGCGAATTTTCCCTGGAATGCCGTCGCTGCCCGCAGGAAGGGCGCTATTGTCCATCCGCAATTTCCCCTACCGCCGCGAGGGGTGGCATGCGCAGCAGATAGCTATCCATGACCCGCCGGGCGACCGGTGCCGCCACTGCGCCCCCGTGACCACCGTTCTCTACGATAACCGCCACGGCGATGCGTGGGTCCTCCACGGGCGCGAAGGCCACGAACAGGGCATGGTCGCGCATATGTTCGGCGACCTCGGATTCGCGATAGCGTTCCTTCTGCTTGATACTGAAGACCTGAACGGTACCCGTCTTGCCCGCAATGCTGTAGGCCTTGGTGCGGATGCCTTTGGCCGTGCCACGTCTGTTCCTCACGACCTGCACCATGGATTTGATCATGCGGTCGAGGTTGCGGGACGCGACCGGAAGCTGCCGGACCTGGGCCGGGAATTCGCGTTCCACCGCCGAGCCCGGCGCCCCGGTGGCACGGACGACACGTGGCCGTATAAGGCGGCGGGCCGCCAATGCCGCCGTCGCGACAGCAAGCTGCAGCGGTGTAGCCAGAAAAGGACCCTGCCCGATACCCACCAGCAGTGTCTCTCCGATAAACCAGGGCTGATTGCGCGCGCTCAGCTTCCACGCCCGGGACGGCAGCAGACCTCCGAGCTCGCCGGCAAGGTCGATGCCGGTGCGCGTGCCGAAACCGAACCCGGCCAGGAAACCGTGCAGCCGGTCGATCCCCATAACCTGGGCCAGCTTATAAAAGTAGACGTCACAGGACTGGACGATCGCCTTCTCCAAGGTAACGGTGCCGTGCCCCCAGCGATTCCAGCAGCGATACTTATGGCGGTGTCCGGGGAGCCGATAATAACCGGGACACCACTTGGCGTCGGTCACACCCCCATCGGTCTCCAGTCCCCCGAGGCCGATAAATGGCTTGATCGTAGACCCCGGTGGGTACTGGCCGCGGATAGCCCGATTGAACAGAGGCTTGTGGGGCGAGTCGCGCAGGGTCTTGTAGTCCACCGAGCTGATGCCGTCCACGAAGAGATTGGGATCGAAGCTGGGACGACTGACCAGGGCCAGGACCCCGCCGGTGCCCGGATCGATTGCCACCACCGCACCGCGGCGGTCACCCAGGGCGGCGTGTGCATCCTGCTGTAGTCGGGAGTCCAGGTAGAGCTGCAAGTGCTGCCCCGCTTCCGGTGGCTTCCGTTTCAGCACGCGTAGGGCCCGGCCCTGGGCGTTCACTTCCACCTGGCGGTATCCCGCGGTGCCGTGGAGCAGGGCTTCGTGGGCCTTCTCCACCCCCCCCTTGCCGATGTGATTGGTCCCGGCGTAGTTCGAGGCATCGATACGCTCGAGCTCCTGCTTATTGATCCTGCCGACATAGCTCAACACATGGGCCGTGTACTCACCGAGTGGATAGATGCGTAACGGCTGGGCGCGAACGACGACTCCCGGAAAGCGGTGACCTGTGACGGCAAACCGGGCGACCTCTTCTTCAGTCAGATTGGTACGAATGGGAACCGCCTCGAAACGGCGCCGCAACTTGCGGATGCGCGCAAAACGTTTCAGATCCGCTTCCCCGATGTCGATGAGCTCCCCGAGCTCAGCGATGGTAGCGTCCAGATCCCGGATCTCTTCGGGGGTGAGTTCCAAAGAGCGGGAGGAGTAATTGTCCGCCAGCAGGATGCCATTGGCGTCGTAAATCAATCCCCGGGTGGGGGGAAGGGGTTCGAGTCTGACATGATTGTAGCGGGACAGGGTAGATAGGTGTGCATGGCTTCCAATCTGCAGCTGCACCAGCCTTGCGATCACGACGAGCATCGTCACCAGCACCAGAACGCCCGCCATGACAGCGCGCTCGGCAAAGAGCCGGCTCTCTGCGGAGGGGTCCTTGAGGATCGGCTCCACCATCGTCCCGGATACGCAGTCTCAGGTTATGGCGAAACGCCGACTCAAGTTCCGCAGCAGGATGAATACCCAAGGCCATAGCAGCATGCCGACGAACGGGGGTATCCAGTACGCGAGGGTCGGTGTGGGTTGACCGGTGGCTCCATGGATCCACAGGAAAAGTAGGCGTTCCACCAGCAACAGCACCCACACGGACAGGGTTTGCTGGAGTGGGGGAAACAGGCGGATTCGTCGATGCAGCTCCAGCATGAGATAAATGGGTACGGACAGACTCAGCGCATGTTGGCCGAGCGCGGTTCCCGTAGCGGCGTCCAACATCAGGCCCGCTCCCCAGGCCCAGAATATTCCCACCCGGGTCGGCAGGGTCAGGGTCCAGTAGATCAACGTCAGTGCCATCCACTGGGGGCGGAACCCGTCGGCCCACTGGGGTAGGGACAGAATGGTCAGGACCAGGGCCGTACCAAGGGTGATCAGGATCACACCGGACCCCTTGCGTGGGGACTCGCTCACGGCGCTTTCCAGACCTCCTCGCCGGTATCTCTTGTCAAGGCCCTGTCCAGCAAGGCCGGCGCTAGGGTCCAGACCAACAGGACCTCGCGGCTGCGGTCCAGGCGCGCGGTGGGCTCGGCGATGATGGTGGCGAACGGCTTGCCAGACTCTTGGCGTACCTGGATGACCTGCGCCACCGGATAGCCGGGCGGGAAATGACCACCTAACCCCGATGTTACCACCAGATCCCCGACCCGCACATCGGCGTTCTTCGGTAAATGGGACAGCTCCAGACGGTTGATGAAGCCCGTGCCCCGGGCGATGGTACGTAATCCATTGCGATTGATCTGTACCGGCAGTCCGTGGCCGGCATCGGTAATCAGCAGTACGGTAGCGGAGAAGGAGTCGACCCGCGTCACCTGTCCCATGACGGCGTTGGCGTCGAGAACGGGTTGACCGACGAAGACCCCGGAGGAGGCACCCCGGTCGATCATTACCTGCTGTCGATAGGGATCCAGATCGACCGCCATGAGCTCGGCGATGAGCACGCGATCGCCCATCCTCAACGAGGATCCCAGCAAGGCTCTCAGGCGGATGTTCTCCGCCTCCAGTGCCTCGAACCGTTGCAGCCGCGCCTTGAGCACCAGATTGTCCCGATACAGGGATCGGTTGCGATGGCGTAGCGCTTCTTTCCGGGCGAGGTAATCTTGTACTTGCCGGACCAGGATGCCCGGCAGGCCGGTCAAGTAATGCACCGGATAGACAATAACTGAAAGTGTGGAGCGCAGCGGATCGAGATACTGGTAGCGATGATCCGCCACGACCAGCCCGATGGCGAGCACCATCGCCAGCAGGATGCGGAAGGAGGGCGAGGGGCCACGTACGAATAGGGGGTTGATGGTCGGCTCCCAGCGAGGAGCGGTCAGGGCCGAGGAAAATCCGGGCCGACCGGGTACCGAGTCGACACTTGGTCGCCTACTCCGTCATAGCCAACAGGTCCAGGCTGCGCTCATTGGTCGTCTCCAGGGCATGCCCCCCGCCGCGGGCGACGCAGGTCAGAGGGTCATCGGCGATCAGCACCGGGAGCCCCGTCTCTTCCTCCAGCAGGCGGTCGATGTCGGCGAGCAAAGCACCGCCGCCGGTAACGACGATGCCCCGCTCGGCGACGTCGGCACCCAGCTCCGGAGGGATCTGCTCCAAGGCCGTTTTTACCGCCTCGATGATGCCTGACAAGGGTTCCTGCAAGGCCTCCAGGATCTCGTTGCTGTTCAAGGTGAAGCTGCGGGGGACACCCTCGGCCAGATTGCGGCCCATGACCTCGATTTCCCGCATCTCACCGCCGGGGTATGCGGAGCCGATCTCATACTTGATATGCTCGGCGGTGACCTCACCGATCAGGGCGCCGTAGTTGCGACGCACATAGGCGGTGATGGCATCGTCGAAGCGGTCGCCGCCGATGCGCACCGAATTCGAATAGACGATACCGTTGAGTGAAGTGATCGCCACCTCCGAGGTGCCGCCCCCGACGTCTAGCACCATGGAGCCACGCGCTTCATCCACGGGCAGGCCCGCACCGATGGCTGCAGCCATCGGCTCCTCGATCAGAAAGACCTCGCGGGCACCGGCACCGGCAGCGGACTCCTTGATGGCCCGGCGCTCCACCTGGGTGGAGCCGCAGGGGACGCAGATAAGCACCCGCGGGCTGGGCCGGATGATCCGGCTCTCATGGACCTTGTGGATGAAGAATTGCAGCATCTTCTCCGTGACCGTAAAGTCGGCGATGACACCATCCTTCAAGGGCCTGATGGCGGTGATGTTCTGGGGGGTGCGACCCAGCATCTGCTTGGCCTCGTTGCCGACCGCCGCAACCGACTTGGACCCTCCTGGCCCCTGGCGGATCGCCACCACCGACGGCTCGTTGAGCACGATCCCCTGGCCACGGGTATAAATAAGCGTGTTGGCGGTTCCCAAATCGATCGATAGATCGTTGGAAAATATCCCTCGAATGCGTCGGAGAAACATCAGGCAGTCACCTTGGGAGAAAAAACGGGAATTGTGTTGGACTTCCCAAAGGTCCGACGGCCAAACCGCTAAGCCGATCGGATTACATAACACGGGGACACAACCCCGATCCATTTTTATCGGGAGACTCTAGAGAAAAATCCCTCCCTGGGATTTTTCAACAGGCGAAGCCGAAGGTAGGGTTTCGACTTCGCCATTCCGAACGGCAAGCCGTAACGACCAGGCTTTCAAACCTAAGTAATTTAGCAATACAACACCGGATGGGCAAGGTCGGGTTTCCGACCATGCATGGGCGTTACGCATCCGATGTGGATACTGTTCTAACCTTGTTGTTTCTGGTTTATGGGTGATGGGTGCCTTGAAAACCCCATGACAAAAGGAGTTTTCAAGTTCCCTATACTCGGCAGCAACAAAATTAGAACACCACCCCGATGTGTTATTTTTCAAGACCACCTTATATCCTTTGTCCGTCCCGCATGGCCGGCGGGGTTCCGCTGCGCCGCGGGTATGCATCACCTTCGGGAGGTTCCAATGTTGCTTGATCGTACCGATGTCGAGAAGATCGCCCAGCTTGCGCGGCTCGCTGTTTCCGATCCGGAAAAGGAAGGCTACGCCGTTGATTTGTCTAAGATCTTGGATCTCGTGGAGCAGATGAACGGGGTGAATACCGACCGGGTCACGCCCCTGGCCCACCCCCTGGACATGGTGCAACGGCTACGACCGGATGAACCCACCGAGCCCGACCAGCGGGATCTGTTTCAGCGCATCGCACCAGCGATCAAAGAGGGCCTGTACCTGGTCCCGAAGGTAATCGAGTAGCCAGAGCGAGCGCATATAAATTTCGGCTCTTCATGGATTCCGGGCTGCTTTGGAGTGCGCCGGCAAAGCGGCGCGACCGAATCGAACCTCAACGACGGGGGATACCAAC
>NZ_FLUY01001081.1 GCF_900092655.1 Candidatus Thiosymbion oneisti | reverse complement strand
TGGCGCCGCGATCGATTTGACGCCCGACGCGCGCAATCGCCGCTTAAGTTCCAAACAGAATGGCGCACTACACTAGCAGCCCTGGAGCGCCGACATCCTGTCGGCGTGGGATGTTGGGACCAATGCTTGGAACGGCAGGTTGGCCCTTCCCGACCAAAACAGGACATTAAGGTGAAACCGGATGCAACTCGGAAACAACAAAGTTAGAACACCACCGAACAGATAGTTTATCAAATCCGTGGCCCATAAAATAACAAGAGGTAATTGAAACGATGGAATCAACCAAAAAGCGGGTTGCGACTACGACTACTGTGATTTCGGGTAAAAGGGTTAAAGTTGCTACACTAGGCGAGGTAAAATCTGCTACGAAAAAAATCAAAGATCAATATGCCCGAGCTTTAGATAACTTGAAAAAAAGATGACCGAATTGGATGATTTAATACACCTGTCCGGGCATGAAATCAAGGCCATCCATGATTCGGTAGTTGAAAGCGGTTCAGGCTTGAAAGGATCGAGACCTGATTTGTCCGTAGAAGCGTTAGTCGGGCGTATTCACTCAAACCTGATCTATAATGTAGATACTCAAAACTTAGCTTCATCAGGATTGTCGAAAAAAAATTGATGCCTTTGCCGACGTGGTGGAATTGGTAGACACGCTATCTTGAGGGGGTAGTGGCGCAAGCCGTGCCGGTTCGACTCCGGCCGTCGGCACCAAATTACAAGCTGCGGTCGCCTAGCTACCGACTTCCAGCCGTGCATTCCCCCTACCCGCACCTGTAGACACTCCAAGAATGGTACGCCCAGCAGCCTCAGAGGCTGTCTAAAAACCAACCCATTGATGTTGCTTGATATGGAGTGACCAATCCGATCGCAATAACGCCCTTGATCCCCCCTCTCCCCAGCCCTCTCCCCCCAGGGGGCGAGGGAGCTAACCGGGTGAGTTCTTAGACAGTCTCTCAGCTTTTTAAAAAAATTCCACGCGATCATCCGGGACTTGACGCCTAGACTCTATCCGCAGATTACGCAGATTTTCATGGATTGTTTCATTTGTGGAAATCTGCGCAATCTGAGGATTAAAAAAGTTGGCTCTTTATGGATTCCGGACTGCTTTGGAGTGCGCCGGCAAAGCGGCGCGGCCCGAGTTAACCTCAGCCACGGGGGATACCAGCGGCGTTGGTCGGCAATCCGGGCCCTTAGGTTCCACATGCGCCGCGGCGACGGCGCTTTCCCCTGGCCGCAACACCCTTATACATTGCCAAATCCAAAGCGGCGGCAGGATGGTGCCACTTGCCGACCCCCGGCTTATGCTCAGGGCTGGAGGTTCCGGTAAG
>NZ_FLUY01001385.1 GCF_900092655.1 Candidatus Thiosymbion oneisti | reverse complement strand
TTGATGGACCGTCGCTTCCTCAGCTTGAAGACCGCCTCTGGCAAGCCGCTAGCCTTGACCGCAAATGCCAACGCTATCTCGACTCGCCCTCGCTCCGTTAGGGTTCGGTTTCGCTCCCACAAGCGGATGACCTCCTGCCGTGAACTCGACTTGACAACCGCATGGCACCTTCGCTCCCCAGGCAGTACCCCGGTTCCTCACGACTCTGGGCCACGCCGACTTCCGACGCACCCGCTCATGTGCTTATGTCTTCCCACATGGCCTCCGGGTTACGAGC
>NZ_FLUY01000218.1 GCF_900092655.1 Candidatus Thiosymbion oneisti | reverse complement strand
TTGCAGCCATCTGACCTGTGAAAACCGTTGGTCAGTGCAGATAACAACCGGAAAGCGAACCACGGATGAACACGGATCGACACGGATGGAGACCAATCCGTGTCTATCCGTGTCTATCCGTGGTTCGAGATAGCGAAGATTAGATCGTTTGTTAATTGCGAACACCCCCTAGCAATATCGATCGAAACTAGGTACTAGTCCAGTGATGCCGAAGTACCGATAACATGGGAATCATTTTTTCCGCCAATGAACGCCAATAAACGCAAATCGGTCGCAAAAGATCAGATTCTTCTTTCTATCCGCAGATTGCGCAGATTATTTCGTTTTTCATCTACGAAAATCTGCGTAATCTGCGGATAGATTGAAACCACCGGCTTATTTTTCCCATACTCAATCTGTATTAGTCGCTTGCGATTTCTGGGCGGCCGCCGCGCGTTTGCGTTGCGCCATGGCCTCCCGTTTGGCGCGCTGGATCGCCGCCATCCGTTGCGCGCGCTGTTCGGCCAGGCGTTTGGTTTCGATCCGTTTCTGCTTGATCCGCCCACGGGCGGCCAGCTCTCCCTTGGCGTAGTTGAAATACTGCACCAAGGGGATATGGGACGGGCAAACATAGGCACAGGAGCCGCAGCCGATACAGTCCATCAACCCCAAGTCCGCGACCCTCTCCAGGTCGCCGGTCCGGGCGTGGGTGGCCATCTCCAGGGGCAGCAGGCCACAGGGGCAGGCCCGCACACAACCGGCGCAGCGGATGCACGGCATGGTCGCGCGCCACTTCGACTCCTCCACGGTCAGGGCCAACAGGCCGTTGCTGCCCTTGACCGCCGGTACCCGCGTGCTCGGGAGGGGCTGTCCCATCATGGGACCACCGCTGATCAGCCGGGCGGGCTCGACCTCGAATCCGCCGCAATGGTCGATGAGATATTGCAACGGCGTGCCCAGGGGGACCCGGAGATTGCCGGGTCGGCGGATGGCACCGCCGCTAACCGTCATGACGCGCGACACCAGCGGGCGGCCGTAACGCAGGGCCTCGTGCACCGCGAAGGCCGTGGCCGGGTTGTGGACCACGACGCCCACGTCGGCAGTCAGTCCGCGCGCCGGGGTTTCACGGCCGATCAGGGTCTGTACCAGGTGCTTCTCCGAGCCCATGGGGTAGCGAGTCGGCAGATGGACGACCCGAATCCGGTCGTCGAGTCGCGCCGCCTGCTCCATCGCCGCCTGCGCGTCCGGCTTGTTGTTCTCGATGCCGATCAGGATGCGGGTAACGCCCAGGGCGTGGGCCATGATCCGAACCCCGTCGACCACCGCCGCGGCCTGCTCGCGCATCAGGCGGTCATCACAGGTGAGATAGGGCTCGCACTCCGCGCCGTTGATAACCAGGGTATGCAGCCGGTAACGCTCCCGTAGGTTGAGCTTGACCGCGGAGGGGAAGGTGGCGCCGCCCATGCCGACGATACCAGCGGCGGAGACCCGGGCGGCGATCTCCGCCGGGGCGAGGGCAAAGGGATCGGCGATCCCCTCGATGGCGTTGGACCACCGGTCCTCGCCATCCGGCTGCAACGAGATGGTGCGCACATTGAGCCCTGAGGCATGGTGCGCCGGGAAGCTCCCGATACCCACGATCCGCCCGGAAGTCGGCGCGTGTACGGGGGCGGATAGCTGGCCCTGGTTGGGGGCCAGGAGCTGCCCCTTGGCGACCTGCTCACCCCGGCGTACCGCAGGCGTCGCGGGTGCGCCGATGTGCTGTTGCAGGGGGATGTGCAGCAGCGGGGGCAAGGGTAGGTCCGCAATCGGCTCCGCGGCGGAAAGCAGCTTGCGGTCTTCCGGATGCACGCCGCCGCGGATCTTGAATAGCCTCATCTGGCTCGGAACCTCGGGTTGCGAACAGGAGCCGTAGGGTGGGCTGTGCCCACCAATATTGGGCTGTGCCCACCGGGTAGGTGCCGCATCGGTGGGCACAGTCCACCCTACCTTGGGTTGAGTTGCGGATAAGGCTTCTTTCAGCCGGCCAATGCTGGTTGCGGCCAATACCAGGTCTGGAGAGTGGCCTCGATGGGGCGCATCTCGATGCCCTCGGTGGGGCAAACCTCGAAGCACTTTTGGCAGCCGATGCAGGCGTCTGCAAATACCGCATGGATCATCTTGGGGCCGCCGAGGATGGCATCGGTCGGACAGCGTTTGAAGCACCTGGTGCAGCCGACACACAGCTGCTCATGGATGTGGGCGATGACGGGCGTCTGGTCCGCGACGGCCGACAGGTCGGCACTGGCGCCCAACAGCTGCGCCAACTCCTCCGCCAGGGCGCGGTCTACCGCCGGGCACAGGGTTAGGGGCGCCCGGCCCTCCGCCAGCGCCTGGGCGGCCGCGCCGCAGCCGGGGAGGCCGCATTGGCCGCACTGGGAGCCCGGCAGCAGGGCCTCCACCTGCTCGACCAGCGGGTTGCCTTCCACCTTCAGGTAGCGGGCGGCGAGCCCGAGGAGCCACCCGAGGGTTACACCCAGAAGGGTAAGACTGGCAATTGCGACAAGCATGCTTGAGTCCTCTCTGATAGGGATGATCTCAACTACCGATGGATCAAGAACCATCGGTGATGCCGAACCGAGGTTAAAATTGAGCATAGGAAAATTATCCGATAGCTTTAATCTATCCGCAGATTACGCAGATTCCCGCAGATTAAAAACGAAACAATCTGCGTGATCTGCAGATAGAAGAGATAATCTGATCTTTGGTCACCGATTTGTGTTGATTCGCGTTCATTGGCGGAAAAAACGGTTCCCATGTTATTTGTACTTCGGCACTGCTGGGTTATTCTCGGCAGCCGGTATTAGCCCCCGGCGATGCCGGCAAAACCCATGAAGGCAAGGGACAAGAGCCCGGCGCTCACCAGGGCGATCGGGGTGCCGGCAAAGGTGGCGGGGACCTGCATCAGGGCCAGGCGCTCGCGCATCCCAGCGAACATTACCATGACCAGCGTAAAGCCTAGCGCGGACCCGAACCCGTAGGCGAGGCTTGCCAAAAAGCTGGATTCCTCCCGGCTATTCAGCAGAGCGACTCCCAGCACGGCACAGTTGGTCGTAATCAGGGGGAGAAAGATCCCGAGTACCTGATACAGGGTCGGTGAGAGCCGGCGTACCATCATCTCGGTGAATTGGACTACCGCGGCAATGACCAGGATAAAGGTCAGGATGCGTAAATAACCCAGATCCAACGGACCGAGCAAGACATGCTCCAGCAGCCAACCGGCCACTGCGGCCAGGGTTAGCACAAAGGTCGTAGCCAGACCCATACCCAGCGCGGAGTCCAGCTTATTGGATACCCCCATGAAGGGACACAGCCCTAGGAACCTGACCAGGACCACGTTGTTCACCAGCGCGGTACCCAAAACAATCATCACATAGTCGCCCATGCTGGCCCGATCCCAACCGCGTGCGGTGGCTTGCCATTGCTTGTCATTAGCCATAGCAAATTGGGTGCCAGCGAATGAGGATGCGTGCGGATTCGCGTGAGGCTCTTTATGGATTCCGGACTGCTTTGGAGTGCGCCGGCAAAGCGGCGCGACTGCATTGAACCTCAGCCACGGGGGATACCAGCGGCGTTGGCCGGGAATCCGGGCCCTTCGGTTCCTCCCGCGCCGCGGCGACGGCGCTTTCCCC
>NZ_FLUY01001078.1 GCF_900092655.1 Candidatus Thiosymbion oneisti | reverse complement strand
GACGGGTCAACGGGAACGCCGTGCGCGCGGCGAACCGAGATTTCGTTGTGTTGTGCCGCGAGCTGGATCTGGTGGGTAGAGAAACCATCGCCATCGACGGCTCGTTTTTCCATGCGAGCGCCAGTGACGCCAGCATCACAACCAAGAAGCGCTTGGAAGCGCAATTGAAGAAGATCGCACGTGATCTGGAAGCCTACACGCAGGACCTTGATACCAATGACGAGCAGGAAAACCACGTGGGC
>NZ_FLUY01001077.1 GCF_900092655.1 Candidatus Thiosymbion oneisti | reverse complement strand
CCACGCGCTGCGTGGGAACGCGGAAGCTCCGCGCCGCGGAGTGTCTCGGAGCGGACCGCTGGGATGTTGCGGCCATCCAGCCTGTGAAAACCCTTGGTCAGTGCAGATAACAACCGGAAACAGAACCACGGATGAACACGGATCGACACGGATGGAGACCAATCCGTGTTGATCCG
>NZ_FLUY01001461.1 GCF_900092655.1 Candidatus Thiosymbion oneisti | reverse complement strand
CGCTTTGGATGTGGCGAGGTATCCGTTCCCGGCCAAGGTGTTGTGGCCAGAGGAAAGCGCCGTCGCCGCGGCGCGGGTGGAACC
>NZ_FLUY01000445.1 GCF_900092655.1 Candidatus Thiosymbion oneisti | reverse complement strand
GCGCTCCCGGCTTTGCCCAATCGACACGGCTGGTAGTAACTTGTTAATCAAAAAGAAATTTATACGCGCCCGCCCTGATGGTCCGTCCCGCCTCGATCGGGGCCACCGGCGTCTCGTGATATACTCCGCAATCCTTCGTTGACCCCTGTTCGGAGCTCGCGATGAGCAGACCATCCGGTCCCTACGAGACCCGTCCTGGCCGCCGTCATCCAGCCGGTGCGACGGTCGGAGATGAAGGCGTCAATTTCTCCGTCTACAGCCGACACGCCACGGGCGCCGAGCTGTTGCTGTATGAGAACGCCCGGAGCCCGGAGCCCTTCCAAATTATCGGTTTGGACCCGGAAATCAACCACACCTTCTTCTCCTGGCATGTGCTGGTGGTGGGTCTGCCGCCGGGGACCCACTATACCTGGCGCATGGATGGCCCCAACGACCCCCAAGGTCAGGGCTGGCGTTTCGATCCCCGGGTGGAGCTGGTCGACCCCTGGGGCCGGGCCGTGACCACCGACAGCTGGGACCGCTGGAAACGCCAACGCAAGGGGGTCAAACCCCACGACTCACCGCGGGCGGTGGTGCTCGCGGATGACTATGACTGGGAGGAAGATATCCCCCTGTATCTGCCCGGCGAGCAGATGATCGTCTACGAGCTGCACGTGGGCGGCTTTACTCGCCACGCCTCCGCGGGCGTTCGCTCCCCGGGGACCTTCGCCGGCATCGTCGAGAAGATCCCCTATCTGGAATCCCTCGGCATCACCCATGTGGAGCTGATGCCGGTGATGGCCTTCGACATACAGGACGTACCCGAGCAGGTCTGGGAGAAGGGGCTGACCAATTATTGGGGCTACAGTACGCACAGCTTTTTCTCGCCGCACCCCGGTTACTGCAGCTCACCTGAAGCGGGCACCCATCGCACCGAGTTCCGGGATATGGTCAAGGCCCTGCACCGGGCCGGGATCGGCGTGATCCTGGATGTGGTCTTCAATCACACCGCGGAAGGTGACGGCGGCGGGCCGGTCATCAACCTCAAAGGTTTCGGTAATGAAACCTTTTATATCCTCGATCAGATCGACAAGAGCATCTACCTGGACTTTACGGGCTGTGGGAATACAGTCAACGCCAACCATCCGATGGTTGCCCGCTTCATCATCGAATGCCTGGAGTACTGGGTACGCGAGATGCACGTGGACGGCTTCCGTTTCGACCTGGCCAGCGCCTTGGCGCGGGACGAGGAGGGCCAGCCCCTGCCCAATCCGCCTCTGCTGTGGGGGATCGAGTTGTCGGACGTGCTCGCCAGCACCAAGATCATCGCCGAGGCCTGGGACGCGGCGGGGCTTTATCAAGTAGGGACCTTTCCCGGCTACCGCTGGATGGAATGGAACGGGCGTTACCGCGACAGCCTGCGCCAGTTCGTCCGCGGCGACCCCGGCAACATCGGTGAGGTAGCGAGCCGCATCGCCGGCAGCAGCGACCTCTATCAAGCGAACCTGCGCCTCCCCATCAACAGCGTCAATTTCATCACCTGCCACGACGGCTTTACCTTACAAGACCTGGTGAGCTACGAGCGTAAGTGCAACCGGGCCAATGGTGAGGACGATCAGGACGGTTGCAGCCACAACCTGAGCTGGAACTGTGGGGTCGAGGGCGCGAGCGACGACCCTGAGATCTGTGCCTTGCGTAAGCGCCAGGCCAAAAATCTCCTGGGCCTGCTGTTTCTGAGCCAGGGCGTTCCCATGCTATTGGCCGGTGATGAGGTGCTGCGCACCCAGGGCGGTAACAACAACGTCTGGTGCCAAGACAATGAAACGGGCTGGCTCGACTGGGCGCTTCTCGAGCGTAACGGGGATATGCTGCGCTTCGTCAGAGAGCTGATCGCCTTTCGCAAACGCCATCCGAGCCTGCAACGCCGGTATTTTCTGAGCGGGCAGCCGCGAGAAGGCTCGTCGTTGCCGGACATCAGCTGGCAAGGTCCCAAGGGTAGACCTCCGCGGTGGGACGATCCGAATAGCCACAGCCTGGGCTTCACCCTGGCAGGTACGGGGCCGGGCGAAGAGGACCTGCAGATCCTGATGAACATGGGCAAGGCGTCCCAGACCTTCGCGCTGCAGGCGCTGGATGGACGCGCCTGGCATTTGGCGCTGGACACCGCCCGCGCGACGCCGTGGGATATCCTGACCAAGGACGAACAGGAATCCTGGCCCGAGACCAGCTATCCGGTCGCCGCCCATGCCCTGGTGGTGCTGGAAGGCCGCTGAGTGGGCGTTGAGCTTAGGAGAGAATTAAATGGATTGGATCATAAATAGCCTAGTCGGCATTGTCATGCTGTTGGCCGGTTTCGGTCTTGACCGCCTGTGGGAATGGAGAAAAAAGAAGAAAGCCGGCTTGACCGGTCAAGCCCACCGGATAATCGCGAAACTCGGCAAGTCGGTGCAATCCTTCGACGGCTATTACTTCCTTTCCCGCAGTCCCACCGAGAATTTCAAGATCGCAAACCATGTGTACCAACACGCGGCGGGAGAGGTGATAGGCACATGCTTTCGGGAAAACCCCACTACCTACGGTGAGCAAGACCTGTCACGGCTTCTGCCTCCCGGGGCGTCCTTCACCCGTCTGACGACAGACAGAGTCTGCTCGTCAGAAGACATCAAGAAAGTAGAAGCGGTTCTCAAAGAATTTGTTCCAAACAGCAAGATCGTGATGGTTCCATCGCAGGAACATTTCACGAGTATTGACGGGATATTTGCACAGCTATCGGACAAGACACATATTGCCCTTGTCACCTTTCCCAAAATGGGACCCGAACACCAAAACCGAGGCATCCTGTTCTACGGTCACATCGCTGAGACGTTCTTCACATATTACAGAGACCTGAGCGAACGTCTCTATCAAGGCAGGGGAAAGGACGCGCCTAATTCGACCTACCCGGCTGATGCGATTCACTAAATGTCAACAATTCCTAACTGCCAAGAGATTGGGGCTATGGTGTGATGAAGAACTGCTACCAAAAACAGCCCAATCTGTTCAAAAAACAGGTCTATAATCTGGCAGGACTTGACACTGCAAGATAGCGTGAGTCTTGTAGACTACTCAATTCAATCTCACGCAAAACAAAAGGAGAAACGAAATGGCCCATAGCAGAGTGATTACTCTTATGGATTCGTACGCTGACAGAGCAAATGAACAAGGTGATCCCAGTCAATACTTACAACAGTTTGCAGCCATGCACGATTGGTGGCATGGCATCGGACGAATGCCAGGTTTTTTGGTTTTTCATTGGCATGCCATTCGTAACTTAAAAAGATCGAAGGCAGACAACACGTGGGCTGGCGGGGTCACCCCGTTTAGTGAAAATGACTGGAAAAACATGAACTGGCCATATAAACTAACTAATAGCGTAGCGGAAAATGATTTTGATTCCTTTTCCGTTTTCTCGCGTCGGCTCGAAAGTTGGCACAATGAAGCCCACATGGCTGTAACTCTGGCAACTGGCCAAGACCTAATGAATCCGCTAACAAACATCATGTTGCGGGATTTTTGGCGACTGCACTACTTTATAGACGGCAAGTTTCTAGAAGCTCTGGATATCTTTAATCCAAGCAACGTCTCTCCAGAGATGAAAATTGAAGAGTTAGAGCATAAGTTCCATAGCCGTGTTAGGGAAATATAGTACCTAACAATGCCTTCCAGCGGATGCAGTCGCTAACGCGCCTGCTCCGCTGAAGGCCAGTGTTATTCAGCAACTTCCTGTGCATAAACAAAAAAACAAAAGGACACCCATCTTTTTTGTTATTACATTTGACACAAAGATATATAAGGAAAACTGTTTACATAGACACATCAATTGTCAGGTTGTCGGGCACACTGCCTACCGGCCAGGAGCTACTCTTCATTGATGGGCACGCTGCGCTTGGTGCATCCTGATCAGCCGTCATCGATCGTGGTCTGGTAACTAACACCAGCCACAACCGGTGGACTTGTATTAAGCACAGCAAACGGAAAATGCGTCCGAGTTGACGGCATTGTTAGCAACTAGATTCCCATGAGCTTGAGCAGCAAAGCGAGAATAATTCCAACAACGATTGGTGCAAGATACAGTTGGTGAAATTGCGAGAAGATACTACTACTTGGAATTTCCGTTTCTCTCTCGATTTGTTCTCGAGTTCTCGCCTTCTGTCCTTTTACGGATTCTTCAATAATCTGATCTTCGATTTTTTGACGGTGTGCAAACCGCTGTGGCTGACCGAAACCTTTAAACTATCCTGAGCGGCGCTTGCTTTGCCCATCCTACCGAGCTAAATTAGTGACAAATAGAGAGCGTGGGTTGGTTTATACCAAAGCAGAAGAGAGAAGTGGTGAAACCTCATGCTTGAAAATACTCAGGCTATGGAAAATCAGGTGGAAGAAATGCCTTCCCTAAACCATAGTTATATTTGCGTTCAAGTAATGCGGCAATTATTGCAAGATAATTCCATACAGCCATTACCTGAGTTGACTCTGGATATAGACAAGGGTCTTACACCGGACATTTCGGTATTTAAAAAGGAAAAAATACGACCTAATTTTTTTGAAGATATATTAAAAATCAAAGACTTACCCATATTAGCGATTGAGGTAATTTCTTCAAGTCAAAGTGTTCAGGCAATTTTTGAAAAATCCAAAATTCTGGTTAACTCCGGCGTTAAAACCGTGTGGACAATAGAACCATACGGAAGAAGTATTTTCGTGGTAAATAAAGAAGGAAAAAAATTATTTCATGAGGAAATAGTGGAAAGTGAAGGAGTAAAAGTTGATTTCACGAAAGTTTTTAGAAGCTAACTGTAGCTTGCCCACCGCCAAGCAATTGAATGAGTATAACAAACAGAATTCTTTCGCAGTTCGTGGTCTCCATCGGTCTCGGCCAGGTGCCGGGTCGAAACCCGTAGCCATCAGGTTTTCCGTGCCTGCTTTGCCTTGCGTCTCCGATCACGATCACGACCACGGTTCCGTTTTCGATAGGCGTAGGATGCGGTGAGCGCGGTAGGTCACTCAGGATGGCATTGCGAGGAGGCGCGAACCGCATCTTGGGACGAGTGGTGAGTGATGGGTGATGAGTATCGTAGCCCACCAAGCGGTGTTGTCTTGGTATTTCTCGCCCGCGTAGTCTGCTTTCCGCGCCCACCATCCGCCTCCGCTCATCATGGTGGACACAGCCCACCCCAATGTCATTAAGTTAAGGGCACTTTGAAAAATACGGTTTTCGTCTACAGTACATCTCAACAATCAACGTTGTCGTGATCGTAATCGTGATCGCAATCGCAATCGTAATCGTAATCGTAATCGTAATCGTAATCGTAATCGTAATCGAAGCCACCATAGCTGATAGCTCCGCCTGGGTAAGAAACTTACGTCAGAAAGAGCGTGGATTGGTTTATACCAAAGCAGAAGAGAGAAAACAGGTATAACAGGGCGAATCCAGCCGATCACTTCGGTCGCTACCGCTCTCTAGGTGCCGGCTGATTTGCGGCGATAGATCCGGTTAAATAAAATGAAATCACGATTCGGCACGGACGCAAAGGGATCTCCGGCCTTCCCGGAAGGGCAGGTGAGCAGGTCGGATGCCCAGGCGTTGCGGGCCCTGGCGGAGGAGATCTCCCGCGAAGCTGCGCCCCGACTCGAGGAGACGGCCTTGGTGCTCTACGACCGGGACCCGGGGTATCTCCAGGCCCAATGGTATGTCACGTCGGAAGCACTCACCGCGGCACGCCGCTTGTTTCCCGGCGACGGGACGGGCCTGCGCCAGGTGCTGCGGCTGTGCCGCCTGGATCGGGAAGACCGCATCGAGATAGTTGCGAGCCTTCCCCAGGGGTCCGGTGCATCGGAAGGAGCGGGCGAGGACGGCTTTGCCCTGCCCGGAGACGGCGCTGAGTATAGCTGCGAGCTTGGCCTGGAATCGGACGCGGGGGGGTGGCTGCTGCTGGCGCGCTCGAACCGGGTCCGGTCGGCGGACCGACAGCTCCCCCCGTCGCGGACTACAGCCGTCCCGGACAATCCGCACGCCTGGAATGCACCGCTTGCGGCGGTGGAGCAACCGAAGGAGAGCGAAGCCATGCCTGTGGAAGCGGCGTTGGCGGCTGTCGGCGAGCCCCTCTACCCTGTCTTTCCCAACCTGGAGCTGGATGATGCACCGCCGCCGGGGCATCCTGCACCCCCAGAGGAGACGCCGGGCCAAGCACGGTTACAGGACCGGGAACCGGAATCCCCGTCCGGTGTCTTTGAGGATCCGGCGCTTGACCTAGAGACGGATGATTCGCCGCCGGGGCATTCCGCACCCCCGAAAGAGGAGGGTGTCGCAAAAGGCACTGATCTTCGTCCTTTGACCCCCTCTCCCCAACCCCTCTCCCGGCGGGAGAGGGGCTTTTGCGACACCCTCAAAGAGGCGCCTGGCCGAATACAGCCAGAGAACCGGGAACCGGAATACCCACCCGGCGTCCCTCCGTATCTGGTGTCCTATCGGGAGTCGGGTGATGCACCACCGGGGCATGCTGCCCCTCTGGCGGAGACACCCCGCCCAGAGACGCCCGAGCAGGAGACCCCCAAGCAGGAGATCCCCAAGCAGGAGACCCCCAAGCAGGAGATCCCGGACCAAGCAGGGTTACGCGACTGGAGACCCGAATTCTCACCTGGTATTCCTCACGACCCGGCTCCCCACCCGGAGACGAGGGCCGAGTTTCCTTCCGACGTCTCCGTAGAAGCGGCGTTGGCGGCCGTTGGTGAGCCCCTCTACCCCTTCTTTCCAAACCTGGAGCCGGATGATGTGCCGCCGCCGGGGTATTCCGAATCCCTGGAGGAAGCGCCGGGTCAAGCATGGTTACAGGACCGGGGACCGGAATTCCCGCCCGGTATCCCTCAGGATTCGGTGCCCTACCTGGAGCCGACGACCGACCTTCCCCCCGGCGCCCAGCTGGTGGATATGCCCCCACCCTTGCTGCCGTCGTCGCTGGGGTTGGACACCGCGACGGCGGATATGCCCGGACCCCTCTACGATCCCCGGGCGGCCTTATCCAGCGCGGTGCTGTCCGGCGGGGCCTTGCCCCCGCTGCCCGACCTGGAGATCCACGCGGAGCTGATCGTTCAGGGACGCGCCGCTGCGGGCTCCAGGGTCGATCTGTTCGGCCACCCGATCGCGGTCGGCGCGGACGGACGCTTCTACATTCGCCGTCCAATCGACATCTCGGCGTTAGAGCCCCTTGCCGTCGGCGGAGGTCTGCTGGCGTGGCTGGAGGCCGCCGGGCACGGGTGACAGTGCCCGGCCATCATCACGGTCATTTCGCGCTGCTGCTGCACGCGCACCTACCCTTTGTCCGTCACCCGGAACACCCTCGGCACCTGGAGGAGCACTGGCTGTTCGAGGCCGTTACCGATGTCTATCTGCCCCTGCTCGGGCTGCTCAGAGCGGCGGTTGCGCGCGGGTCCAGGTTTCGGCTTACCCTCTCCCTGTCCCCTACCCTGCTCTGCATGCTCGCGGATCCCCTGTTGGCGGGGCGCTATCTGGATTATCTCGACCGCCTTGCTCGGCTCGCGGGGCGTCTGACCGGGGACCCGCGGTCCGAGCCGGGCCGCCGCTCCCTCGCCTGCTTCTATGGTAAGCGCCTCGAGCGTCTACGGGCCTTCTACCTGGACGAGCTCGGCGGTGACCTCATCGCCGCCTTTGCGGCCCTCGAAGCAAGCGGCCTGGTCGAGCTCATGACCACGGCGGCCACCCACGGCTATCTGCCCCTGCTGCGCAGCCAGCCGACGGCGGTGCGGGCCCAGCTGCGGGTAGCGTGGGATTATTTCCGAGCCACCTTCGGCCATGCGCCGGCGGGGCTCTGGCTGCCGGAGTGCGGCTATTATCCCGGTCTCGAGCATGAAGTCGCCCAGGCCGGTTATCGCTATGTGGTCCTCGATGCCCACGGGCTGCAACAGGCATCGCCACCCCCGCGCCACGGCGTCTACGCACCCTGTACGGCAGGCGAGACGGGTAAGGCAATTGCGGTCTTCGGCCGGGATCCGGACTCGGCGCGGGAGCTCTGGTGCCCCACCATCGGCTATCCCGGCCACCCGCTGTACCGAGAGTACCACTGGGATCTGGGTTACGAGGGCGACTCGGACCTCCTGGCGGACTTTCTCCCCCCGGGCGTCAAGGCCGCGCCGACCGGGCTGAAGTTTCACCGGGTCACCGGTAGGACAGATGCCAAGGCCCCCTATGAGCCTGCGGCTGCCCTGGATCAGGCCGAGCGTGACGCGCGGCGGTTCGTGGCGGGTCGCCGCCGGCTGCTCGGGTCCTTGTCTTTCACCACCCGGCCTCCGATCGTCGTTGCACCTTATGATGCCGAGCTGTTCGGCCATTGGTGGTTCGAGGGACCGGCCTTTCTCGACGCCCTGATCCGCTGCCTCGACGCGGCACCGGATATGCAGCCCGTGACCCTGGGTGAGTATCTCCGCCGGCACGGGACCGCGGGGGAGATTCGTCCTGCGACCTCCAGTTGGGGCGAGCAGGGCTATAATGGTGCTTGGTTGCGTCCGAACATGGGCTGGGTGTACCTCCAGCTGCACCAGGCAGCAGGAGAACTCGCAGCCCTGGTAAACGGACGCCAACAGATGCCGGATCGGGATGGGGCATCCCGCCTGTTGCGGCAGGCGGCCCGCTCCCTGCTGCTGGCTCAGAGCTCGGACTGGACCTTCCACCTGGGGCGGGGTGCCGGGTCGGACTATTGTGAGTCGCGCCTGCGCGATCAGCTGGCCCGTTTCCGTTTCCTGGCCGGGGCCTTGCGCGACGGCCGGATTCGAGACGAACAGCTCGCCGCGCTGGAAAGGATGGACAACCTGTTCCCGGACCTGGATCCGAGACACTTCGGCTGTACTAGCCAAGGCGGATAGTCATGTATATCACCCAAGTCGGCGCCGAGTGCGCGCCCGTCGCCAAGGTAGGCGGCCTCGGAGAGGCCATCCACGGCTTGTCCCGGGCGCTGGCCGAACAGGGCCATCAAGTCGAGGTCATCCTACCCAAATACGATTGCCTGCGTCCGGACCTGATCGAGGGTCTGCATCGGGCCTACGAGGACCTGCAGGTCCCCTTCTACGACCAGTGGCTAGCTTGCAGTGTCGAATCCGGATATGTGGACGGGATTCATTGCTTTTTCATCGATCCCCATTCCGACCATGGGTTCTACCAGCGCGGACGCATCTACGGCGAAGTGGACGATCCGGGGCGTTTCGCCTTCTTCTGCCGGGCCGTCCTCGAATTTCTGCTGAAGACCGGCAAGCAACCGGACATCATTCACTGCCACGACTGGCACACCGCCCTGGTGCCGGTGCTGCGCTGGGAGGTCTATGAGGCCCTGGGGCTCAAGCGTCCGCGGGTCTGCCACACGCTGCACAATCTGTCCCATCAAGGGGTGGCGGGGGAATACCCGCTGCGCGCCGTGGGCCTGGATCCGGCCCGACTGATGACCAGTGATCGGCTGCTCGATCGGGATCGGCCGCACGCCGCCAATCTCCTCAAGGGCGCGCTCGTCTACGCCGATGCCGTGACCACCGTCTCCCCCCGCCACGCCTGGGAGATCCTGCACACGGATCAAGGTATGGGGTTGCAGGAGACCCTGCATACCCACAGCCACAAGCTCCGGGGGGTGATCAACGGCATCGATGAGGGCACCTGGAATCCCCGGACAGACCCGCACATCGTCCAGACCTACGGCCCGGAGTACCTGCCCGGCAAGGCCTGCGACAAACGACAGCTGCGCCAGCAGCTGGGGCTGGAAGAGGCCGCCAAACCGATCGTCGCCATCGTCAGCCGGCTCGATCGCCAAAAGGGCGTGGAGCTGATGCGTCACACCATCCACTATGCCCTGGAGAACAGCTGCCAGACGGTCCTGCTCGGGAGCGCCTCGGAACCCTGGATCGACGAGCTGTTTCAGGAGATCAGGCGCCACAGCGACGGGAGTGCCGATTGCCGCTTGATCCTTGAGTATAACGAAGCACTGTCCCACCAGATCCATGCCGGAGCGGATATCATGGTCATCCCCAGCGTCTACGAGCCCTGCGGACTGACCCAGATGACCGCTATGCAGTATGGCGTGGTGCCGGTGGTGCGTCGGGTGGGCGGACTGGCGGACAGCGTCTTCGACGCCAACTACTCGGACCAGGCCTTCGAGGAAGTCAACGGCTTCCTGTTCGACGATCCCACCCCGGCAGGACTCGAATCCGCCCTGCGGCGGGCCATCCGGCTCTGGTTCCGGTATCCGGCCTATTTCCGGCAGCTGCGACTCAACGGCATGCACACAGACAACTCCTGGTCCGGGCCCGCCCAAGCGTATCTGGACATCTTCGAGGGTATCAGGGCTTGAGACGGTCAGGGCGAGTGCGCATAAAAACGAATCCCAAGGGGTAGTGGTAAATTTTTAGGCTCTTTATGGATTCCGGACTGCTTTGGAGTGCGCCGGTAAAGCGGCGCGACCGCATCGAACCTCAGCGACGGGGGATACCAACGGCGCTTGCCGAGAACCTGGGCAACGGGTTCCACGCGCGCCGCGGCGACGGCGCTTTCCCCTGGCCGCAACGCCTGGCCGGGGATAGAGGCGTCGCCAAATCCAAAGCGGCGGCGGGGTTGCACTGTACCTGCCGGCACCCCCGGTTACACCAGGTAGCGTGGGTTGCTACCAATGCCGGGACAAGGTCGCCGCCGCACTCCAAAGTTTCCGCCGGACCGCTCCGGTTCGCCGCCTGCCGGTGCATCCCTGCACGCAGACAGGTGCTCACCAGACTCGACGGTCGTGCCGGGGAGGGAGGATAGAACAGTCTGGAATCCGGTAGTGGCTAATGTATAAGTGATAACATGACCAACGGTACTGGCTACTATGTCCCCTCTCCCGCCGGGAGAGG
>NZ_FLUY01000086.1 GCF_900092655.1 Candidatus Thiosymbion oneisti | reverse complement strand
CCAAGTACGCATGATCTAGAGAAATTAGGTCAAAGAGTATCAAGCATAGAGCCAAGGTTCTTGTCTATATTTCCACGCGCTACCGATGTCGAAAAAGAAAGGTT
>NZ_FLUY01001184.1 GCF_900092655.1 Candidatus Thiosymbion oneisti | reverse complement strand
TTGCCAAATCCAAAGCGGCGGCAGGATGGTGCCACTTGGCCGACCCCCGGCTTATGCTTAGGGCTGGAGGTTCCGGTAAGCGTCGGGGTGA
>NZ_FLUY01001075.1 GCF_900092655.1 Candidatus Thiosymbion oneisti | reverse complement strand
TCCGTGTCCATCGGTGTCCATCCGTGGTTCTCTGGGTTGGGACAACCGCAAGGGGTGAGGCATCCGGCGGATGGCGCCAGCTTGCAAAAGCTCCGCGCCGCGGAGTGTCCGGAGAGGCTACGAGCCCTAGTCCGTCGGTCGGGTCAGGCGCGTGCTTGGGTGTTCGGTCGAGGACCGTAGGGCAGGCAAGCGCAGCGCATCCCGCCACAAGCCTGGCCGGCGTTACACGGGTCGCCTGTCAACGCTGGAGCGTTGGGATTTGCTCCCACGCTGGAGCGTAGGAGCCAGAGAGGTCCCTCCTGCGTCGGGACAAGGCTTCATGGCGCTGGAGCCTGGGAGCCAGAGCGTGTGTTGAGGACCCACCGGAGCGTCTTGAACACTCACCGGAGAGTCCTGAAGACTCGCCGGAGAGTCTTGAACATTCAACAGAGAGTCCTGAACACTCAACGATGAGTGTTGAAGACTCGCCGGAGAGCCCTGAAGACTCACCAGAGAGTCCTGAACATTCAACGATGAGTGTTGAAGACTCACCGGAGCGTCTTGAACACTCAACGGAGAGTCCTGAAGACTCACCGGAGAGTCTTGAACATTCAACAGAGAGTCCTGAACACTCAACGATGAGTGTTGAAGACCCACCGGAGAATCTTGAACACTCACCGGAGAGTCCTGAAGACTCACCAGAGAGTCTTGAACATTCAACAGAGAGTCCTGAACACTCAACGATGAGTGTTGAAGA
>NZ_FLUY01001074.1 GCF_900092655.1 Candidatus Thiosymbion oneisti | reverse complement strand
AGACTCACCAGAGAGTCTTGAACATTCAACAGAGAGTCCTGAACACTCAACGATGAGTGTTGAAGACTCACCGGAGAATCTTGAACACTCACTAGAGAGTCCTGAAGACTCACCAGAGAGTCTTGAACATTCAACAGAGAGTCCTGAACACTCAACGATGAGTGTTGAAGA
>NZ_FLUY01001186.1 GCF_900092655.1 Candidatus Thiosymbion oneisti | reverse complement strand
TCAATGGGTCGCCGATGAGCATAACGCCCTCCTGGCCGACTGACACCGAAGGGGATTTTTGTGGGGATACTTCAGGGGTCAACCCCGGATCCCCCGCGAGGGATTTTCCAGCCGGCCGTCAGCCCTTGAATTCAAGACGTGCTCGGACGTAGTGTAGATACCCTGTTCCAGTGTTTGAGGGGATTCCGCTCATGTCTTCAAAGAAGGCGAACGACTCTTTTGCAGAAATCGTGCGGGAAGAGTGGATGGCCGATCGCACGGTCAATGCATGGCGTCGCTGGCACAAAAAAACAGTTCCCCACCTCCAACAGATGACGCAAGCCTTACTTGAAGCAGGGGAAATCGCTTCAGGGAGCAAGGTCCTGGATCTCGCCAGCGGTTCAGGCGAACCGGCAGTTACGATCGCATCTCTCGTGGGTCCCCAGGGCCAGGTGGTTGCGACGGATTTGTCGGAAGGTATGCTGGCCGTTGCCAGGGAAAACTGCGGAGATTCCGATAATATCGAATTCCGGGAGGCAGACGCCCATGATTTGCCGTTTGCCGACAATCGCTTTGATGCGGTGACCTGCCGGTTGGGTGTTATGTACTTTTGGGATTGTCAACGCGCGCTGAAAGAAATCTTACGTGTACTCAAACCTGGCGGTCGAGCCGCATTCGTGGTCTGGGGACCGGTTGAGAAGAACAATTTTGCGCGCATCGTGATTTCTCCTTTCGCAAAACGAAAAGCCTCTCCGATATTACCACCCGAGGCGCAACACCCTTTCCGCTTTGCCGAATCCGGCAGTTTGTCGGCAGCGCTGAATAACGCCGGATTCTCGCAACTGATGGAACAGCAAAAAGTGGTGTCCTGCCCATGGCTGGGCCCTCCCGAAGAAATGTGGGAGCAGATCTACGAGCTGGCCGCTCCACTCCAACCCTTCTTTGATTCTTTCGACCCTGATGAACGTAATGCCGCTGTACGTGAAGTCATCGAAGAATTCGGCAATTTCTACGATGGAGAATATACCGACCCTACGACGAGTATTATTGTAGCCGCGGGAATTAAATCGACTTCGTTATGAAAGATGATGTATTGAGGTGCATGGGTTTCGGCATGAATATCTAATCGGCGGGAATTTACCATGACCGGATTAGTGATGGGAGAAGAGATGGTTCCGTTCTATTCGCGGCCATCTCCCGCAGCTGCTGCGCAATTGCTGGAAGCTAGGGACTGGTAGCTGACGACTGACCTCAACGCCGCCAGAACGCTGGGGTGAGGAGTACCAACAGGGTGAAGATCTCCAAGCGCCCGAGCAACATGGCGAAGCACAGGATCCACTTGGCCGGATCGTGCAGGTCGGCATAGCTGGCGCCGACGCGGGCGAGCCCCGGCCCCAGGTTGTTGATGCAGGCCGCCACGGCGGAGAAGGCGGTCACCAGATCGATACCCGTCGCCGCCAGGGCCAGGTACATGACGGTGAAGCTGGCCACATAGAGGGAGAAGAAGCCCCAGACCGCGTCCACCACCCGGTTGTTGACGGTCTTCGACCCCATCCGCACCGGCAGCTGGGCACTGGGGTGGATCAGGCGTGCGATCTCGCGCAATCCCTGTTTGATGAGCAGCAGAAACCGGATCACCTTGATGCCGCCGCCGGTAGAGCCGGCGCAGCCTCCGACAAAGCTGGCAAACAGCAGCAGGATCTGGAGAAAGGGTGGCCAGATGTAGAACTCGGCCGTGGTGAACCCGGTGGTGGAGCCGATCGAGACCACCTGGAACAGCCCCTGGGTGAAGGCCTCCGACCACAGGTCGTAGGTACCCGTGTAGTAGAGCGCCAAGGTAACGACGACGGCAGAGGCACTCATGAGGAAAATGTAGAAACGGAACTCGCTGTCGTGCAGGTAGGCAGTCGGCAGCCGGCGGTTCCAGGCTATGAAGTGGAGGGCGAAATTGACGCCCGAGAGTAGCATGAAGACCACTGCGACCATCTCGATCGCCGTATTGTCGAAGAAGCCGATACTCGCGTCGTGGGTAGAGAAGCCGCCGATGGCGACGGTAGAGAAGGCGTGGCCGACGGCGTCGAACAGGGGCATGCCGGCGATACAGTAGGCCCCAACACAGGCGATGGTCAGCCCCAGGTAGATGTACCAGAGGGCCTTGGCGGTCTCGGTGATGCGGGGTGTGAGCTTGGAGTCCTTGATGGGCCCTGGGGTCTCGGCCCGATAGAGCTGCATGCCACCGATGCCGAGCATGGGCAGCACGGCGACAGCTAGAACGATGATGCCCATCCCACCCAGCCATTGGAGCTGCTGGCGGTAATAGAGGATGGAGCGGGGCAGCTCGTCGATGCCGATGATGACCGTTGCCCCGGTGGTGGTGAGTCCGGATATGGACTCGAAGATGGCGTCGGTAATAGACAGGTGGGGGCTATCCGCCAGCATAAAGGGCAGCGAGCCGCTGACTCCGAGCACGGTCCAGAACAGGACCACCACCAGGAAGCCGTCGCGCAGGCGCAGGTCGTCCTTACGCCGGATAACCGGAACCAAGATGAGCAGACCGGTGCTCAGAATGAGCCCGAAGGCACTGAGAAAGGGCAGCACCGCACCATCCCGGTACCACAAGGAGACCAGCACCGGCGGTATCATGCTGAGGCTGAACAGGGTCAGCAGCAGACCCAGGACCTTGCGCACCGCGGATGATTTCATACCCCCTCACAAAAAGGTCACACCCACCTGGAACAGCTGCTCGACTTCCGGTACTCGCCGTTTGTCTTGCAAAAACATGATCACGTGATCCTCGGGCGCGATGACGATGTCGTGGTGGGCGATGATCACCTCATCGCCGCGCACGATGGCGCCGATGTTGGTCCCCTTGGGCAGCTCGATGTCCTCGATAGCGTTGCCGATAACCTTGCCGGAACCTGCATCGCCGTGGGCGACGGCCTCGATGGCCTCGGCTGCGCCGCGCCTCAAGGAGTGCACCTCTACCACGTCTGCCCGCCGCACATGCTTCAGCAGGCTGCCGATGGTGACCTGTTGGGGCGAGATAGCCACGTCGATGGGACTGCTTTGGACCAGGTCTACGTAGGCGCTGCGGTTGATGAGCGCCATCACCTTACGGGCCCCCAGCCGTTTTGCCAGCATGGCCGAGAGGATATTGGCCTCGTCGTCATCGGTCACGGCGCAGAATACGTCCGTGTTCTCTACGTTCTCCTCGATAAGCAGCTCCTCGTCCGCCGCATCCCCTTGGAGCACGATGGTCCGCTCCAGCCCCTCGGCGATGCGTTTACAGCGGTCCCGGATGCACTCGATGACCTTGACTCGGTAGTTGCGCTCCAAGGCGGTGGCCAGCCGGGTGCCGATGTTGCCGCCCCCGGCGAAAATGAGCCGCCGGTAGGGTTTTTCCAGTCGGCGCAGCTCGCCCATCACGGCCCGGATGTGCCGCGGCGCCGCGATGAAGAAGACCTCGTCGTTGGCCTCGATGACCGTGTTCCCTTCCGGCTGAATCGCTTGGTCCTGACGGTAGATGGCGGCCACCCGGGCATCCACGTTGGGCATGTGGTCGTAGAGGGCGCGCAGCTTATTGCCCACTAAAGGACCCCCGTGGTACGCCTTCACTGCCACCAGACGCACCCGGCCATTAGCGAAGTCCTGCACCTGGAGGGCCCCGGGATTTTCGATCAGGCGCATGATGTGCTCGGTAACCAGCCGCTCGGGGCTGATGTGCACATCGATCGGCAGGGCCTCAAGGGAGAAGAGCTCGGGGTGGTCCAGGAAGTCCTGGGAGCGTACCCGGGCGATCTTGGTGGGCGTGTTGAAGAGCGTGTAGGCGACCTGGCAGGCCACCATGTTCGTCTCATCGCTGTTGGTGACGGCGATGATCATATCCGCATCCCCGGCGCCGGCCCGCACCAGCACATCCGGATGGGCCCCGTGACCCTCTACCGTGCGCAGGTCAAAGCGGTCCTGCAGCTCCCGCAACAACTCCGGCTTCAGGTCGACCACCGTGATGTCGTTGGCCTCGCTGACCAGGTTGGCCGCTACCGAAGAACCCACCTGGCCGGCGCCGAGGATGATAATTTTCATTTTGAGCGTCCGGCTGTCAGCTACCAGTCACTAACCCGCATATCTCACCGGAGCGGCTGACGGCACTTCAGTTCTCAATTTATTTCAATATGCGGGCTAGTCAGCCGTAGTATAGGATAGGCTGCCTGCCCGGTGGTAGAGGATCCGATCGGGATGCGGTTCGTTGCCTGCCTGTCTGCGTGCAGGGACGCGTGGGCAGACACGCAGAAGGCGTTCACTGCATCCTACGGATCCTGTTCACCGAACCGCAATTTAAGTCATGCGGAAAAGGGCCGCGATCGGACCGTGAACGATGAATATCAACAGCGCCTAAACTGCGGGGGCAGGTCGCTGGATCTGTCCCGTCCCTGTGTGATGGGCGTCTTGAATGTCACCCCCGATTCCTTTTCGGACGGGGGTGATTTTTTCGGTGTCGACCGTGCGCTGCGTCGCGCGGAGCGCATGGTGGAAGAGGGCGCCGATATCCTCGATATCGGCGGCGAGTCCACGCGGCCGGGGGCCGCCCCGGTCTCGGGGCCTGAGGAGATCGAGCGGGTGGTGCCGGTGATCGAGGCCCTCGGTCCCCGCGTTTCCGTACCCATCTCCATCGATACCAGCAAGCCGGAGGTCATGCGCGCCGCGGTGAATGCCGGGGCCGGGATGATAAACGATGTGCGCGCCTTGCGCGGACCGGGTGCCCTGGAGGCCGCAGTCGAGGCCGGCGTGCCGGTGTGCCTGATGCACATGCAGGGAGAGCCGAGGACCATGCAGGCGGCGCCGGTCTATCGCGATGTGGTGTCCGAGGTTCGAGATTTCCTGCGCCGGCGGATCCAGGTCTGCGTCGGTGTCGGTATGGACCCCGAGCGTGTGTTGGTAGATCCCGGCTTTGGTTTCGGAAAGACACTGGCGCATAATCTGGCGTTACTGGCGGGACTTGGCGAGCTATGCTCGCTCGGGCCTCCGGTCCTGGTAGGCCTGTCGCGCAAGTCCATGATCGGTACCCTCACCGGCAGGTCGGTCACTGAGCGTCTGGCGGGGAGCCTGGCGGCCGCGGTGCTTGCGGTCGAACGGGGAGCCCGCCTGGTGCGGGTGCACGATGTAGTCGCCACGGTAGATGCCCTGCGCGTGGCCTGGGCAGTACGCGGTTGTGGGCCGTCCGAACTATAGTCCGGAGTTTCCATTGTGGGGCTGAATAATCCAAATCGGAATCGTTATCGAAATCGAAACGCACAATGGGACTTGGGCACGAAAAACTTGACGTTTACCGCCTCTCGATCAGCTACGTTGCCTGGGTGTACGAAAAGGCAAGTGCCCTGAGCGGTACCCATCGGCATGCTCGCGATCAGCAGCTTCGCGCTAGCCAATCGATCCCGTTGAACATTGCCGAAGGCAACGGCAAGAGCTCAGAAGGGGATCGAAGACGTTATTTCGAAATTGCCCGCGGATCGGCGTTGGAATGCGCCGCCATTCAGGATGTTCTAGTAGTCGGCAAGGCTCTCAGCGTAGAGGAAAGCCAGAGCCACAAGATTGAACTGGACCGCATAGCCGCAATGCTCAGTCGATTGGGAGGAAGAGGCTACAGCGTCGGAGAGGATTCTGCGCCGTATGGAATCGGAAGACTCGATCCCGATAACGATCCCGAAGGAATCAAAGTCCAACCAGGCGCTGCAGCGGACGTGGACAAGCCGCGCCGCTGAGCATGAACGATAGACGTGATAGATGGGTGAAAAGGTGACGCGCAAATATTTCGGTACCGACGGCATTCGGGGGCGGGTGGGCGAGGGGAACATCACACCGGACTTCGCGCTCAAGCTAGGTTGGGCCGCGGGGCGTGTACTCGGCGGGGGGCGGGGCGGCAAGGTGCTGATCGGTAAGGACACCCGCATCTCGGGCTACATGTTCGAATCCGCCCTGGAGGCTGGTCTGGTCGCCGCCGGCATGGACATCCGACTGCTCGGTCCCATGCCCACCCCCGCCATCGCCTACCTGACGCGTACCCTACGGGGGGTTGCCGGCATCGTGATCAGCGCCTCTCATAATCCCTACCAGGACAATGGTCTCAAGTTCTTCTCGGCGGATGGCGATAAGCTTTCGGACGCGGTCGAGTCGGCGATCGAGCGTGAGTTCGACCGACCGCTGCATACGGTCGGTCCCGCCGAGCTGGGCAAGGTCAGGCGGGTGGACGATGCCCGTGGCCGCTACATCGAGTTCTGCAAGAGCACCATCCCGGCGGCCATGAGCTTCAGGGGTCTGAAATTGGTGGTGGATTGTGCCAACGGGGCGACCTATCACGTGGCACCGGACGTGTTCGAGGAGCTTGGGGCGCGGGTTATAACCATCGGGGACGAGCCCGACGGGTTCAACATCAATCGGAAGGTCGGCTCCACCAGCCCCGAGGCGCTCATAGAGGCCGTCGTGCAGGAGGGTGCGGATCTCGGGGTGGCCTTCGACGGGGATGGAGACCGGGTGCTGATGGTGGACAGGGATGGCAATCTGATCGATGGTGACCAACTGATCTACATCATCGCAAAATCGCGTCTGGAGCAGCAATACCTCAAGGGCGAGGTCGTGGGTACCTTGATGAGCAACCTGGGGCTGGAACACGCCCTGCGGCGACTTGACGTAGGCTTCGTGCGTACCCAGGTGGGCGACCGCTACATTATGGAGCGTTTGAAGCAGGATGATGGGATCCTGGGAGGTGAACCCTCAGGGCACATCATCTGCCGGGATCGCACCTCCACCGGCGACGGCATCGTGGTGGCGCTCCAGGTACTCGCAGCGATGGAAGATGCGGACAGGGATCTGGGGGATCTTGCAGGTGAAATGCAGAAGTATCCCCAAAGGTTGATCAATATCCGGTTGGATGAGCAGAGAGACATCGTCGGCTTACCCGAGATACGGGATGCCGTTGGATCGGCGGAGCGGGAGCTCGGTGAATGCGGGCGCGTGCTGCTGCGTCCATCCGGTACCGAGCCCCTGATCCGGGTTATGGTGGAGGGTATAGACGAGGCCCAGGTGGATTCCATCGCCAACCGCCTGACGGATGTGGTACGGGCCCGGATAGCCGGCTGAGCAATCCTGAATTATTTGGCGCGGTTTGGTGAACCGGGCTTTCTTTATCCACAGATTAAGAACGAAATAATCTGTGGAAATCCGCGTAATCTGCGGATTAAATAGGTTTCTTGTCGGACCGGACTTAGCTCAAGCAAAAACAGCCGCGATTTCAGCTTGGATCGCTTCGGCCTTGGCGCGTGGATCCTCGGCGTCACGGATTGGTCGCCCGACGACGATAAAATCGGCACCCCTTTGGAAGGCCTGGGTGGGGGTAACGACACGCTTTTGGTCGTCTACCGGGCGGTTCTGTACCGGACGGATGCCGGGGACGACGATGATGAACTGATCGCCCAGATCTCTCCGGAGGGACGAAATCTCCAGACCGGATGAAATTACGCCGTCGCAGCCGATCTCCAACGCACGTTGCGCGCGCGAGCGTACCAGCGCCTCTACATCACACTGGAAGCCAAGGTCTTCCAGGTCACCCTGATCCAGGCTGGTCAGCACTGTGACGGCGAGAATCTTCAGCCCGTTCTTCTCGCCGACGGCGGCCCGCAACATCGAGTCATTGCCGTGCACGGTCGTAAAGTCCACGCCGCGGTCCTTGAGTTGACGCACCGCACGGGCTACCGTTTCCGGTACGTCGAAGAACTTCAGGTCGCAGAAGACGCGCTTACCGCGGTCACGTAACTGCTCTACCAGATCGAAGTAGCTGCCGGACATGAAGAGTTCCAGGCCGAGCTTGTAGAAGTTGACCGAATCGCCGAGCGATTCCACCGTCTCCAGAGCGGTATCCCTGTCAGGCACATCCAGCGCCAGGATCAAACGGTCTCTGACCGGAATGTCTTTCCGCGAACCTTGGTTGCTCATAAATGCCCACTTTTACGAGAATCTCTGCCAGTATGGCCTTGGGGATATTGGAGGCGAGGCTAGGTGCGTTACGACGCCCAAAGACTCGCTGATCTACGATGGTGCCGGCGTCTTAACGCAACCTACCCTTAGAGTTGCCCGCCGTGCTGCTGGCCCGCGCGGACCTCGCCTTGTGTGTAGGGTACGTTAGCCGCGCGAGAAAACGTCTCGGGGGATACGGCATCGGACGCGGCGTAACGCAACACGACGCCTTCTCGGGCAACACTAAATAATCCAGGATCGGACAAGCAGGGCGGCGGGAGAGAGGCCACCCCCCGATGGCGCACGCAGTCTGTCACGCTGGACCGATCAGCGCCGACCATAACCAGTATATCCCATGGTACTCTAGGCTGCAGAGCCACCAATAGACACGAATCGACACGAGCTGTCATCCCGAACCGAGGAGAGAGCGCTTGATGGAAAAGTCTGAAAACACCGTTTGGGTCTGCGACCTTGACGGGACCCTGGCGGATATTTCGCACCGGGTGCATGCCTGGCTGGGCAAGAGGCGTGGAAGGAATTTTTCTCTCCAGTCCATTCGGACGAGCCGATAAGGGAAACGGTTTTTGTCTGCTGGTTTAAGAAGGGACGAGGGATGAAGTGGACGAAGCCTGGCAGCGGTTCGGGGATCGGTGATCAGGCCCCACAGGAGGGTGTCGCAAAAGGCACCGATCTCCGCCCTTTGCCCCCCTCTCCCCAACCCCTCTCCCGGCGGGAGAGGGGCTTTTGCGACACCCTCACAGGGGGAGGGCTGAGTAATGTCTCTGGGACCAGTGATGTTGGATCTGGGGGGCGTCGAGCTCGACGCGGAGGAACGCGAGATTCTCCGCCACCCGGCGGTGGGCGGGGTCATCCTGTTTACCCGCAACTTCGAGCATCCGGAGCAGGTCGCTGCGCTGACTACCGCCATCCACGACTTGCGCGATCCTCACCTGTTGGTGGCCCTGGACCAGGAAGGCGGCAGGGTACAACGCTTTCGAGAAGGATTTACGCGTTTGCCGCCCGCCCGCCATTTCGGTGAACTGAGTCGTGAGCATCCGGTGAGCGCACGGCGTGCCGCGCATTCCGTGGGTTGGCTGATGGCCGCCGAACTGCGCTCCGTAGGTATGGACTTCAGCTTTGCGCCGGTTCTGGATCTGGACCGAGGGGTGAGCCAGGTGATCGGAGACCGTGCCTTTGCCGCCGGCGCCGATCGGGTGACGGAGCTTGCCCTGGCGTGGCGCGAAGGTATGCACGAGGCCGGCATGGCCGCGGTAGGCAAGCACTTTCCCGGACACGGCGGCGTGGCCGCGGATTCCCACACCGAGCTGCCGGTTGATGACCGATCCTTCGACGACCTCGAGACAGAGGACCTGATCCCCTTCGAGCGCCTGATCCGGCGTGGTCTGGAGGCAGTCATGCCGGCGCATGTGGTCTATCCCCAGGTGGATCCAAACCCCACGGGTTTCTCGGCGTTCTGGTTGCGTCGGGTCCTGCGCGAGAAGCTCGGCTTTCAGGGCGTCATCTTCAGTGATGACCTGGATATGGCCGCGGCCGCAGCCGGCGGTGGTTACGCGGAGCGTGCCCGGTCGGCCCTGGATGCGGGTTGCGACGTCCTTCTGGTATGCAACAATCGTCCCGCCGCACTGGACATAATCGAGTCCCTGCGTGGACACGACGACCCCACCGCGCATCTGCGCTGTCTGCGCATGCACGGTCGCGGCGGCCTCGAACGTGCGCGTTTGCACCTGGAACCGCGCTGGCAGCAGGCCCTGCACGCCATTGGGGAGCTCGAGGCCTTGGACGCCCCGAGCTTGGATCTTTGAATATCAGCGACCGAGAGGGATAAGCACGATGCGGCTGTCACGGGAGCGGTACACCGCCGTCATGGGCCGGGCGGAGCTGCTCGTATCCGGTGCGGAGATGGAGCGGATTCTGGCCCGGCTGGCGGGGGCGATCACCAAGGTCTTGGCGGAACGGGACCCCGTGGTGCTGTGCGTCATGAACGGCGCAGTCATCGCCGTCGGTCGTCTGCTGCCGCGGCTGGGGTTTCCCCTCACCCTCGACTATGTCCACGCCACCCGCTATCGGGGGACCACCAGCGGCGGAGACCTCCAATGGCTGCATCGGCCCGCGGCCTCCGTGCGTGGTCGGTATGTGCTGGTGGTGGACGATATCCTCGACGCGGGCGTTACCCTGGATGCCGTCGTCAAGGCCTGCCGAGAAGACGGGGCGGCCAATGTGCATACCGCGGTCTTGGTGGAAAAAACGCGCGAGCACACCAACAATTTCAAGGCGGATTTCGTCGGTGTGCGGCTCCCGGATCGCTATCTGTTCGGCTATGGCCTGGATTATATGGGCTACTTCCGCAATGCCGACGGTATCTATGCGGTGGCCGATGAGGACGTTTGATAACCCTTCAGCAGGTCCTTTAGATCCCAATAAATCCTAAGGTAATGTGGCCGCCGCACTCCAAGTCTGCCGGAGATGTTTGACATGAGCCGACTGGCTGTCATCGGCGGCTCCGGTTTCGCTGCCATGCCGGGACTCCAGGTCCTCGATCACCAACAGCCCGATACCCCCTATGGTCCGGCTTCGGCACCGGTCACACGGGGCCTTTTAGGCGGTGCCGAGCTCTTCTTCCTGCCCCGGCATGGGACGGGGCACAGCATACCACCGCACCGGATCCATTATCGTGCCAACCTCTGGGCACTCAAGGCCTGCGGTGCCGAGCGGGTCGTCGGATTAGCGGCGGTCGGCGGTATCGGCGGTGCCTTCGGTCCCCGGGTCCTCGCCGTCCCGGACCAGATCATCGACTATACCTACGGGCGGGCCCATAGCTTCTCCGACGGGGATCAGGGCGAAGTTCTGCACATCGATTTCACCCGGCCCTATTGTGAGGATCTGCGCCAAGCCCTGCTCAGAGCGGCGAGGGACTCTGATCTGGAAGTAGAGGACGGCGGTACCTACGGCGCGACCCAGGGCCCGCGCCTCGAGACGGCGGCCGAGATCATGCGCTTGGAGCGAGACGGTTGCGACCTCGTGGGTATGACCGGAATGCCCGAAGCGGCCCTAGCCAGGGAGCTCGGACTCTGCTACGCCTGTTTTGCCTTTGTGGTCAACTGGGCGGCCGGTAAGGCGAGCGGAGAGATACGCATGGAGGAGATTGAGACCAATGTCGCAGCTTGCAGCGCTCGCATCGAGCGTATTCTTACGGCCTTGGCCGGTGCGGACTAGTACTCAATTTCTGTATATTTTGCATATAACCTGTGGGTGGGCTATGCCCACCACTCACGCGCCTAGCTGGTGGGCACAGCCCACCCTACAGGTCAGAGAACTAAAATAAGGCGAAGCAGGGATTGAGGGGCTCAAGGCAGATTTTTTTTGCTCGATCGACACGAATAGTGTATCTGTTTAACGAGATCGGGTGCGAAATCCGAGCGGTCTCCTCTCGATTCCGCAGTAGAACAGTCGTAAGTCAGACAGGCTCCCAGGTGCGTTGATGGAGATAGTCATGAATTTGAAAAAGAAGCAATAGTCGTGGTATATAAGGTGTTTCGACGTATTTAAACACGGCGACTTGTCGTCTACTACTTGTTAGCCTCTTTCCACCAACCCATGAGGGAACACTATGAACCGCTCTGTATCCGTTGCGCTTCTTGTCTTTGCCGCTATTGTTACACCATCGGGATGCTCTTCGCATCGCTCGAGTTCTAATACCGAATCCTCTCCGGAGCCTGCACTAACAACACCTACAGCTGCGGAATCAGAGAAGGCGGGAGCGACATCGCTTTCCAAGCGACAGGTGGATCAGTTTCTAGCCCCAAGCTGCGAAAGAATCGCGCAGAGCATAGAGCAGGGTAACGAAGGTTACAGGGAAGAACAGATTCGGAAGGCTACACAGTATTTCACTCCGATGTTTGAGCCTGGGCAGGATGGTGGCCTGCGCGGAGTAGACCGTAAAGCTTGTATAAATATCGAAGGGTCATGCATTGTCGGCGAGTGGCTATACAACTACGCGGGACCGAGCAGGCCCTGGGGCAATCGGTACGATCGCAGTGTGGTTCCGTTCAAATTCGGAAAGGGCAGTGGACAATCGCAATATAATACCATGAATGCCTTAGATCCATGTCGAACGCTCGCTGCAGACAAAAACCACTATCCGAGCGGAACAGTTGTTTACATTCCCTCGATGAAGCAGAAGAAATGCCCGCAGACCGGAAAAGTAGTAGATGGCTGCTTCATTGTTGGGGATGTTGGATCGGCAATAACAGGTGCTAAACGATTCGATATCTTTACCGGCGAATGTTTGAACTACAGCAAGAGAAGCAACACCTGTAGGGATTCTCTCAATCGCGAATTTGTTGCACCAAAGGAAACGACCTACTATGTGGTTAACAGGGACAACAATATCGCCAAAGAACTGCGCCAAGAGACCGATAACTTCATTCGAAGCAATTGGAGAACCGTTGCAGATTGAATACCTATCTCGTTAAAAGGACCCCCATTTTGTTTGTTACACCCATCCGTACCTTTCGAGTGAGTAGCAAACAAAGTGGGTGTCCTTTTTATGCGTGATCTCTACCTGGCGCGATGCCGCAGAAGGATTGGCTACTCAAAACTATTTGAATACGAAAACAAAGCTTCAAAATACAAAATTCAGCATGAAATTCGGAGGTAAACTCTGAATGGGAAAACGCAGCGACGTGGTTGGTCGAGCCGGGGCGAATGCCCTGCAAAACGGGATGATCTACACACGTAAGTGTGGCTGGATAGATCTTGGCCACGCTCGCCCGGATGGCGCACGAGATCTGTGGGATCGTGTTCGCTTCGAGCGTGGAACCCCGATGCCGGGGAATACGACCCACATCATTCCGATGATCCAGGGCATGCAGAGGTTCGGAGTACGTGTCGGGACCGGAAGCCGGTTCTGGATCAAGAAGGGCCTGTCTACCGCACAGAAAGAACGGGTAGCCCTCGGCATCTACCTCGATGTGTCGGAGAAATTCGAACGTCTTCAGTCATATTGGCCTTTCCGGTGGTTTACCGACAGCGGGTTCAGCGCCGAAGATTTAGTCTCCAATCTGATCGGCTTTTACCGTGCAGTGCGACCGGGGCCAAACTATATCGCAATGTGCCACCCTGTGTCGAAGGAGGAGGCACTCGATATTTGGGACAAATTTGGGTTGCCCGGTATTCATAAGAACTACCTCCCGTTGCCATTTCTTTTTCATAGAGGCTCCCCAGTGTGTGCGATGTTGCCGCCTTTTTTGTCCTCTATCACTCCGGCGGGACCAGGGAAGCTCTTCGGTCTGGTGAGGAAATAACGGCTGCCATGACGAAGCTCAAGTGGATTATTCCTACCGCCGTAGTAATCTTTGTAGCCTACGGGGCAATGCGGCTGTTTTTTATGGAGGACGTCACGACCGGGAGGGGCACTTTCTTGTATTACGTCATGATTCCCGAGATCATTCGAGACGTCCCGCTGTCCGGTTTGCAAGAGGACCCAATTTACTACTCTACCAGTGGGGACGGTCCGAAACTTCCGGCGAGCGCCGTTCGCTTTCGGACGACAGATTTCGTCCAGGCAGAACGGGAGATTACTCGATACTTTCTTGATCGCGGTTTCCGGAAGGCTGGAAATAACCGCCTATTTCTCAATAACCGGTATGTCGAGTTCGCTCGAATACCAAGTGGCCTGCTCGAAGTCACGTTGACGACTGACATCTATGCTCAGAACATTGCTGGTACCGGTGAATCCGAGTAGGAACAGCCCGCGTAGGCTGGGGTGAGCTTGCGAACCCCAGCATTCTCACTCGCGCCCCTTAGTTTGGCGTTGGCCGCCAAAAATCGATGCGTAATTGATGAACATCCGCTTCTTCATAGACTTGGAAACCGATGCGCCGCACATTTATAGACATAATGTCGCCGAAACTGATGTCGAAGAAATTCTGGTCAATCCGATAGAAGATCGCTCTGGCAAAGGAGGAGCAAGGATTTCGCTCGGTCGCACATTTTCCGGTAGGTTCTTGAGGGTGATCTACGTACCTGATGCGGAACCAAACAGCGTCTTTGTTATCACAGCTTACGAACTCAAGAGCAAGCCGTTGAAAGCGCTCCGGCGCAGACATCGGAGAAAATCGAAATGAAGAAAAATGTCTTCCCCCCTGGTTGGGATAAAGATCGCGTAAGGAGAGTCCTTAACCACTACGAGGCTCAAACAGAGGATGAAGCACTCGCTGAAGATGAGGCGGCGTTCGAGATGTCGGAACAAACCCTAATCGGGGTTCCAACAGAGTTGGTTCCAGCTGTGCGGGAGCTCCTCGCAAAACACCAAGCGGCGTGACGATTAATAAGCGGGTGAACACCGAAGCCAGTCAAACAGAAGAAACGGAGGTGGCCCGCGTAGGCTGGGGTTCGTACCTCACCCCAGCCTACGGCCCTACCTTGTGAAGTTCGAAGTAATAGAAAGTCTATGATAGCGCCTAACCACTGGCTCCAGTCGACGCTTGCTTCGCTGTGCGCGACTGAGCCATAGCGTTATGTGTAATATAAAATCTAGGAGATTGAATAATGGGCGTACCTAAAAAATCAGAGAATGTTCCAAAAAACATGCAGAGAAAATTTAACCAAATAATAACCATTACTGATCAATTTTCTGAAACGCACCTCAATAAAGAATATGCACAATTAATACGATATGCTGTCGCTGCACTATGTAGAAAGCGCCCATCACCATTAGAAAAAGGTAAAGCTGCCACTTGGGCTTGTGGTGTTACGCACGCAATTGGCATGGTTAACTTTCTTTTTGACAAAAGTCAAAACCCTTATATTAGTGCTTCAGATTTATATAAAGCATTCGGCGTTGGTCAAAGTACGGGTCAAGGGAAATCAAGGTTAGTACGTGATTTACTTGATATGTACCAAATGGATCCAAATTGGTCTCTTCAAAGTAATATTGATAAAAATCCACTCATTTGGGTGCTTACCGTCAACGGTGTAATGGTAGATGTAAGAGACATGCCGCTTGAAGTTCAAGAAATTGCTTATAAGAAAGGCTTAATACCATATATTCCAAAAGAGGAAGCCACAGGCACATAACAATGCAAATACACTCGGACGGCAAAAAGCGCCAATTCCATCAACGATCAGTGGCGGATATGTTTCAGGTTTGAAGATGGCAACGCATATGGCGTTGAAGTCTGCGATTACCACTGAATGTCGGAGGTCAGGGTGAGCATTGCTAACACGGGTATCAAGCGCCGCCCCACACATCCCGGAGAGATATTGCGGGAGGACTTTCTGCCGGATTATGGACTGACAGTGAGTGGTCTCGCAGGGGCAATTGGTGTGTCGCGTCAATCGGTCAACGAGCTCTTGCGGGAGCGCCGCGCTGTCAGTCCTGAGATGGCGCTGAGCCTATCGCGCCTTTTTGGAAACAGCGCGGAGTTTTGATTGCTTTCCCACGCTCAAAAGACATGAAAAATCTCCCGATCTCAGGGTTGCTGCGCGGTTTGACACCCGCTGTGGTAGTCGCGCTCACTTTGCTCCTTCCCGCAACCTGGAGTCCGGCCCAGCAACTTCACCTCCCCGACTTCGGGAGCTCTGCGGACTTGGTGATGTCCTCGGCTCAGGAGCGCCGTCTGGGGAGGGAGTTTATGAAAAGCGTGCGCAAGGCCTTATCGGTCATCGACGACCCCATACTCACCGACTACCTGCAGAGCCTCGGCAATCGGTTGGTTGCCGCGAGTACCACGGGAGCAGGCAGATACAACTTTTTCTTCATCGAAAATCCAGCGATCAATGCCTTCGCCGGACCCGATGGTCACATCGGCGTCTTTTCCGGTCTGGTGCTCGCCAGCGAGAACGAGAGTGAGCTGGCAGCGGTGTTGGCCCACGAGATCGCCCATGTGACCCAGCGTCACCTGATGCGTTTCTTCGAGGACCAGAAGCGTTTGAGCATTCCCGCGACCGCCGCGCTCATCGCCGCCACCGTCCTCGGGGCGCAGGTCGATGCGGACCTCGGAGCAGCGGCCGCCGCCGGCATTCAAGCCGCCACGGTGCAGCGGCAAATCAACTTCACCCGCGAGAACGAGAAGGAAGCGGACCGTATCGGTATCGCTACCCTGGCTGCCGCCGGGTTCGATCCCTATGCCATGCCCGGCTTCTTCGAGCGTCTGGGCAGGGCAAGTCGCACCCACGAGATCAGCGCCCCCGAGTATCTGCAAACCCACCCGGTTACCAGCAGCCGCACCGCTGACGCCCTTGGCCGTGCCGACCGCTACGGACACAAGCAACGACCGGACGATCTGCGCTTTCACCTGATACGCGCCCGTCTGCGCGCGCGTTCGTTCAGCAACGCGCAAAAGGCGATCGCCCATTTCCGGTCTCAGCTCAAGAGCAAACGCTACCGTAACGAGCTCGCCGCGCGCTACGGCTGTGCCCTGGGGTTGGCCCGCGGCAACCAAATCCGCGCGGCACGCGAGATGACGGAGAAGTTGATCGCCCGGCACCCGAACCAGGCCGAGTTCATCATTCTGGAAGCGCGGATCGATGCCAAGAGCGGTGCCAGGGACCGCGCCATCAAGACCTTGCAAACCGCCGTCGGGCTGCGACCATCGAATATCCCACTGCGTATCGCCTACGCCGATACCCTCATGGCGGCGGGACATCCCGCGCGCGCGCTCAAGACCTTGGAGGAGGTCACACGCAGGAGACCCGGCCAGGCATTGATTTACCAACGGATGTCAGATGCTGCCCTCAAGGCAGGGCAAAAGGCGGCAACCCATCGCTACCGAGCGGAAAAGCTCTATGCCGAGGGCGACCTGGAACCGGCGATCCATCAGCTCGAGATCGCCCTGCGACAACCGGGACTGAGTTACCACGATGCGTCCAGGATTCAGGTCAGGCTCGGTGCGATCAAACGGGAAGCAAAAGACGCCAAGAAAAGGCGTTGATGGTGACCGTAGAGTGGGCTGCCGGTCGCCCTGAACCGCAGAGTAGGCATAGGGTAGGGAGAAGCATTAGGGTGTGTTGATACTAACGCAACTTACACCCAACGCGAGGTCCGCACAGGCCAGCAGATTCCTTTAACCAGACAGCTTCTCAGTGGGCACTGACTTGGGTTAAGCTTACCGGAACTTTCGTTTCCCCCGCTCAACAAGCGGTCTTAACAACAGGATGCCTTGCTACGACGGGAGCGGGGGCTCGTCGCGGTCAGGGACCACCGGACCCTTCGTTAGAATCCAATCCGTAACCCTCAATCGTTTCTCGACTGGAGATTGTCAATGACTGACCCGAAACGCAGAATCCTGCTCCAGGGATCCTTGGCCGCGGGCGCGGTCGGTGCCGCAGTGGGAACCGGCCTGCTCACACCGCGTGCCGTGCTGGCGGCCTGGCCGGAAAGCGCCTTCACGGCCAAGCAGCTGGATGACGCCCTGAAGGAACTCTTGGGCACCAATACCTATGAGCCCAGCGACCGCGTCAAGCTCAAGGCCCCGGACATCGCCGAGAATGGCGCCGTGGTCCCGGTGACCGTAGAAGCCGACGTGGAAGGCATCGATTCCATCTCGATTATCGCCACCGGAAACCAGACGCCCCTGGTCGCCTCTTTCAACCTGGGCGCAGGCGCGCTCGGCTTCGTATCGACCCGAATCAAGATGGCCAAGACGGCAACCGTCGTCGCCCTCGTCAAGGCCGGAGATCAGGTCCTGAGCGCGTCCAAGGACGTCAAGGTGACCATCGGCGGCTGCGGCGGCTGACGCCCTTTAAACGAATACGAGGTGAGAGGTAGCTGAAGAATGGCAAATCCGATCAAGATGCGCGCCAAGCTCAAGGGCGAGGTAACCGAGGTAAAGGCGCTGATGAGTCACCCCATGGAGACCGGGCGGCGCAAGGACAAAGCGACCGAGAAGCTCATCCCCGCCCACTTCATTCAGGAAGTGGTCTGCACCTGGCAGGAAAAGGAGGTCATGAAGGCCCTGTGGAGCGGCGGCGTGTCCAAGAATCCCTACATTGCCTTCAGGTTCAAAGGCGCCAAAAAGGGCGAGACCGTTCAGCTCGCCTGGACCGACAACAAGGGCGAGAGCGGCTCGGCCGCAACCGAGATCAAATAAGCCCTGGGTCAACCGGCGGCGGTTGACCATCCAATTATCACCCGTTGCTTACAGCGGCCCCTGGTAGAGCTTCGGCATACCCGGCGGGCGCCGGCGGAATCGCTTATAGGCCCAGAGATACTGCTCCGGACAGGTAGTGACGGCATGCTCGATACCTCGATTGAGTGCCGTGGCGCCGGTGATTTCGTCTTCGGAATCGATTCCTACCGGCGCCGGTAGGCAATGGATGTGAAAACCCCGGGCCCGGGGGAGCCGCACCGCGAACAAAAAAATCACGCGCGCCCCCGTCTTGCGTGCCAGTCGATTGATCAGCAGCATGGTCAAGGCAGGGACCCCGAAGAAGGGAGCAAACACCGAGCCGGGGTTCATCCTGGGCTCCTGGTCGGGGAGTATCCCGACATACTCCCCCCGCCGCAGGGCCTGCATGAGTTTGCGGATCCCCTGGCGATCGGTGGGGACCAGCTCGGCGCCGGCGCGCCCCCGGACCTCGCGTATCAACCAGTCCAGCTCGGGTTGAGGTTTGTAGAGCGTCGTTGTCGGTCCTTGGGCGGAAAGATACAGCCCCGCCAACTCCCAGGCGCCCAGGTGTGGGGAAAGGACGATCACCCCCCGCCCATCGTCGCGGTGCAACAACTCCCGGCCCGAAACCTCACGCACCAGCGCTAGAACCTTCCGGGTCGGACGCAGCCACAGGTAAGCGACCTCGCTATAGGTCTTACCGTATTCGAGGAATGAGCGCCGGCGAAAGGCAAGGGCCTGGGCAGCTTGGAGGTGCGGGAAACAGAGCCGGACGTTGATCAGGGCATTGCGGCGCTGTTTATTAGGGATCTTCAACATCAGCCAACCGACGCAGACCCCAAGCAGGTGAACCAGGGAGAGGGGAAGCCAGGATATGGCCCGCAAAACCGATAACGCAAAGCGTTCACGCAAGCTGCTGGGACCGCGTTGTCCACGCCCTTTCTCGTCCTTTTCCGTTGCCACCCTGTGATTCATGGTTACCACTTATACTGCCACACGGCACAATCTGTGCATTTCACTCCCTCTCCCTCCGGGAGAGGGCTGGGGTGAGGGGGAAATTCAAAAGCTCGGATTGTGCCGTGTGGCAGTGTAGAGCCTGTCTGGCTTAGAGGCTGTCTAAAAATTAAGACACTGATTTTAGGGCATAAAAGCTGTAAATTTCGCGCTCGTTCCCACGCTCCAGCGTGGGAACGCCGGCTTGTCCGCTCCCGCGGACTCAGCTTCTCTGTGCTGATCGGCGTTGGCTGTTAGTCTACCGAGGCGCTTAATCGACGCTGGAGCGTCAAGATCCCGCCTCCGTCGGGACCAGGTCTGCTCCCACGCTGGAGCCTGGGGAGCCAGCCGAAAATCAATGCCAGATGAAAATCAAT
>NZ_FLUY01001073.1 GCF_900092655.1 Candidatus Thiosymbion oneisti | reverse complement strand
TCTCCGGTGAGTCTTCAACACTCATCGTTGAGTGTTCAGGACTCTCTGTTGAATGTTCAAGACTCTCTGGTGAGTCTTCAGGACTCTC
>NZ_FLUY01001487.1 GCF_900092655.1 Candidatus Thiosymbion oneisti | reverse complement strand
ATTCAAGACCTGATCGAGGATGCAAATTGCTACCGGAAAGTCCGCGAGCTGCGTTGGCCCGAGGGGGTGCGCTGCCCATTTTGCGGCGGTGAACACCGCCTCAAGCAAGGCTTCGATTCAGCTCCGGGAAGGTGTCGTCGAACGCAAACCAGTGGCGCTTCTCGAAGACACTGTCGCGTGTGATGAGGTTTACATCGTTGCCGGTCACAAAGGGCATCCATCCGCCGTAAAAAAAACACCGGAAGGGACGCCGT
>NZ_FLUY01001181.1 GCF_900092655.1 Candidatus Thiosymbion oneisti | reverse complement strand
CTTGACGCCGGTTTTGGCGCTTCCGAGGCCCAAGAGCGCTCCCTGCAGATTCGCCCGCGAATTCTTTCACAATCTCTCCAGCGTGGGAACGCCGTCTTGTCCGCTCCAGCGGACTCATGCTCCTCTGTGCTGATAGGCGTTGGCTGTTAGCCTATCGAGGCGCCTAATCAACGCTGGAGCGTCAGATCCCTCCTCCGTCGGGACAAGGTCTGCTCCCACGCTGGAGCGTGGGGAGCCAGCCGAAAATCA
>NZ_FLUY01001411.1 GCF_900092655.1 Candidatus Thiosymbion oneisti | reverse complement strand
CAAGCAGCTGTAAGACCGCTCTTGCCTGCAACAAAGGATAGCTCCTCCTTGGTATATAATCACACGGGACCTGACACTACCCAGATCCGGTGTGATTATATACCGAAAAAAACGTGTCTATGATCCGGCGGGACTTGACACCTAGACGACCACCATGGCCTCTATTTCCCCCGCACATCTGACCGATTACCCAGATGAGCCTGGAACCGAGCATCGCATCCAGGCCCCGGAGTCCCCGCGGTGGCCGGTGCTGTCCGGCGCCGAGAGGAACGCGCACAAAGCGCGGATCGCCCGATTGCTGACCGAACGGGATGCGGTCCTGGTAGCCCATTACTACACAGACGCCGATCTGCAGGAACTGGCGGAGGAGACCGGCGGCTGTGTGGCTGATTCCCTGGAGATGGCCCGCTTCGGCAGCGAGAGTGCGGCCAGTACCCTGGTGGTATGCGGCGTCCGTTTCATGGGCGAGACGGCCAAGATCCTCAACCCGGAGAAGCGGGTGCTCATGCCCGATCTGGCGGCCACCTGCTCTCTGGATGAGGGTTGCCCCGCGGATACCTTTGCCGCTTTCTGCGATCGCTACCCTGACCGCACGGTCGTCGTTTACGCCAACACCAGTGCTCGGGTGAAGGCGCGTTCGGACTGGGTAGTAACCTCCAGCATCGCACTGCCCGTGATCAGGCACCTCCACGCGCAGGGAAAAAAGATCCTATGGGCGCCGGACAAACATCTGGGACACTATGTGCGGCGGATGACCGGTGCCGACATGCTGCTGTGGCAGGGGGCCTGTGTCGTCCACGAGGAATTCAAGGGCTTCGCCCTGGACCGGGTGCGGCGGCTGCATCCGGATGCCGCTATCCTGGTCCACCCCGAAGCCCCGGCAGCCGTGGTCGACCAGGCCGATGTGGTCGGCTCCACCGTGCAGCTCATCGATGCGGTGACCCGGCTACCGAACCCGGCGTTCATTGTCGCCACCGACCAGGGGATCTTTTGGAAGATGCGCCAACTGGCACCGGAGAAGAAGCTGATCGCCGCCCCCACCGCCGGCGTAGGCGCCACCTGTGAGAGCTGCGCCCACTGTCCCTGGATGGCTATGAACGCCCTCCAAAACCTGGAGCAGGTCCTGCTCGCAGGGGATCAAGAGATCCGCATCGACCCTGAAATCCAAGCCCGCGCACTGCAGCCGATCCGGCGTATGCTCGATTTTGCCCGCGGGCAATGACATTCTTCGCCTGCAGATTGCCCGGATTTCCACCGATGAAAAACGAAACGATCTGCGTAAGGGAAGGTATTGCATGGCAATCAACCCCCGAGAAAATTTCCCCCAAGGAAATGCGTTGCCGAGATTCCTAGAAACGAATGACATCTGGGATCCCATGTTGGTAGATGTCAGGTCCCGTGTGATTATATACCAAGGAGGAGCTATCCTTTGTTGCAGGCAAGAGCGGTCTTACAGCTGC
>NZ_FLUY01000210.1 GCF_900092655.1 Candidatus Thiosymbion oneisti | reverse complement strand
ATCATGACTGAAAACCCCTTTGATTGATTTTGTAGATGAGTTATTCTACTCTAGCATTTAAAAAATACCACTACCACGATTGGCATCAGCAGTAAAACCGGAGCGAGGGACAAGCGGAGGTTTTGTCCGTTGCATGCTTTTGTTAGGCGCTGATTTAATAAACTTCATCATGTGTCCCGATGTCAATTAGGTAAATGCCATCTTCTTCTTTGTTTTCATTGGTGACAAATTCAAAAACAATTCTTAGATTATATCCAAGACTGCACGCCCACGTTCCAGACAGTTTTCCCTTGAGTTTATGGGTTTCAAGATGTGGTGTGAATGGATCATCCACCAAGCATTTAAGAGTATTCTCGATATCTTGGGTGAGTTTTGGATTCTTCTTCATGAATCTCTTGGATGCCCTAACAAAACTTTTGTTCCAAATGAGTGTTCTCATTGAGTTATCTCTTTCATTAGATCATTTACAGTACCTTTTTTAATTTCACCCCTGGTATAATCTTCTTTTGCCTTTTTAATGTTTCCAGCTATTGAATATCGTCTATGCTCAATTAATCTGTTTCGGACAATATCTACAAGATCTTCTTGCTGATATTCAGGTAAAGATCCAACAACATCCAACGCATCTTGAAACAATGCAGACCGTTGATTAGACATTCTAATTCTCCATTAAAAGGTGTGTAGTATCTTGGCCTAACAGGTAGTAGACGGCGAGTCGCTGTGTTTAAGTACGTCGAAACGTCTTATATCCCACAACGATTGCTTCTTTGTCAAATTCATGAATAGCTCCATCAACGCACCTGGAAACAATGAGTAAGCTCTGCGGACGATTTGTTGCTTCGATCTCTCCCAGCGAACAACTACGGCGAACTTCTGTCTAGTTCTCGATCCCTATTGCAGAAATGGCCTCCGAAGCGACAGTTAGGTATGTACTGCTGGGGCACCGGCTACTTGGTGAGTTCAGGACATGCTCTTCCTCATAACGTTCGATCAGCACCCCCACAATCTCCTCGAAATTGCTATTGCTTTTTGAATCAACTGCGGATCTCCCCGTCGCCCAGGACCACGAACTTGACAGAGGTGAGTCCTTCCAGACCCACGGGGCCGCGGGCGTGAAATTTGTCGGTGCTGATGCCGATCTCGGCGCCGAGCCCGTACTCGAACCCGTCCGCGAAGCGTGTCGAGGCGTTGACCATCACCGAGCTCGAATCGACCTCGCGCAGAAACCGCCGGGCCCGGCTGTAGTTTTCCGTGATAATGGCATCCGTGTGTTGGGAGCCGTGACGGGCGATATGTTCGATGGCGGCATCTAGGTCCGCAACCAGGCGCACGGAGAGGATAGGGGCCAGATACTCGGTGTCCCAATCGGCCTCCGTGGCCTCCAGCGCGTGGGGCAGGATCTTCCGGGTATGGGGGCAGCCCCTCAGCTCCACGTCCCGTTCCCGGAAGGCCGCCCCGAGCCTGGGCAGAATCGTCTCGGCAATGTCCTCCGCCACCAACAGGGTCTCCATGGTATTGCAGGTCCCGTAGCGTTGGGTCTTCGCATTCAGGGCTACGTCGAAGGCCTTTTCCGAATCGGCCGCGGCGTCGATGTAGACGTGGCAGACGCCGTGCAGGTGCTTGATCACCGGCACCCTGGCCTCACGGCTGATGCGCTCGATCAGGCCCTTGCCGCCGCGGGGGATGATGACGTCCACGAATTCGGGCATGGCGATCATGGCGCCTACCGCGGAGCGATCCGTGGTGGCGACCACCTGTACCCCGTCCGCGGGTAGCTCGGCCTGCTCGAGCCCGTACCGGATGCTTCGGGCAAGCGCCTGGTTCGAGCGGAGGGCCTCGGAGCCGCCGCGCAGCACCGTGGCATTACCGGATTTGAGGCATAGGGCCGCGGCGTCCGCGGTGACGTTCGGCCGGGACTCGTAGATGATCCCCACCACCCCCAGCGGGACCCGCATGCGTCCGACCTGGATCCCGCTGGGGCGGTAGGTCAGATCCGTGATGGCACCCACCGGATCGGGCAGACGTGCAATCTGGTGCAGTCCCTCGATCATGGCATCGACCCGCGCCGGGGTCAGCTCCAGCCGGTCGAGCAGGGCCGGGTCCAGCCCCTTCGCGGCGCCGGCCTCCAGATCGCCGCGGTTGGCCTCCGTCAAGGCATCGCGTCGGCGGTCGATATCGTCGGCAATGGCCGCCAGGGCCTGGTTCTTGGCTGTCGTATCCGCGCGGGCCAGGGCCCGGGACGCGGCCCGCGCCTGTTCCCCGAGATCACGCATGTAAGCGGCGATGTCGCCGCTCTGGGTCTCCGGCACGGATTCGGGCATGTGTATGAATCTCCCACGGATACTCAGCGTCCGTATTTGCGGCGGAACTTATCGACGCGTCCGGCGGTGTCCACAATCTTCTGCTTGCCGGTGTAGAAGGGATGGCAAGCGGAGCAGACCTCGATGTGGATGTCCTTGCCGAGGGTGGAACGGGTGGCGAACCTGTTGCCGCAGCTGCACACGACCTTGATATCGCCGTACTTTGGGTGGATTCCCGCTTTCATGATAGCTCTACTCGCCCCGCTTCTGATTAGGTTCATTATTTTAGTAAACTGTACAGAATGCCATTCGGGGCGTCTAATTGCAATCCATAGCCGCTTCCGGCGGGACATGAGCCTGAAGCGAGGGCATGATTCCGGGGCGTGATTCCAATGTGAGATGAGCCTGAAGTCGGAGCCATAGCTTGCGGCTCCTCCGGCACCTCGACCTAGCCGGGGCTACACCCGGCATACCTCGATCGACCCCGGTCACCGGAATCCAAACATGTTTGTCGATGAGCTGAAGGCTCTACAAGCAGAGTTGACCGCACATCCGATCTACGACGCCGTCGAGACCATGGACGATCTGCACCGGTTCATGCAGATCCACGTCTTCGCGGTATGGGATTTCATGAGCCTGGCCAAGCGCCTGCAAAACTTCCTGACCTGCGTCCAGGTCCCATGGATTCCCCCGGAAGACGAGGCATCGGCGCGGCTGATCAACGACATCGTCCTCAACGAGGAGTCCGACGTCGATCGCGACGGCAGCCCGGCCAGCCATTTGACCCTCTACTTGAAAGGGATGCGAGAGGTCGGCGCGCCGACCCGGATGTTCGACACCTTTTTGTGCTGTCTGAAGCAAGGAGAGGGGATCGACGAGTCCTTTGAGGCGGCGTGCGTGCCCCGCTACGCACGCGAGTTCGTGCATTCGAATCTCACGTTGGCACAGCGGGGCAGCCGGGAAGAGGTAGCCGGTAACTTTCTATTCGGTAGAGAGGACTCTATCCCTAAGATGTTCCGGAGGCTGCTTGCGACCCGGGGTATTCCCGCCGAGGAGGCACCCGGCATGGTCTACTATCTGGAGCGGCACATCGAGCTGGACAGCGAGCAACACGGACCGGCCGCGATAAACATTCTCAAAAGGATGATCGGAGACGATCACGACCGCTATACCAAGGCCCTGGAGAGCGCCCGGCAAGCAATCCGCGCGCGCATCCGCCTGTGGGACGGGATCCTCTCCGACATTCGCTCAGCGGTGGAGCCCGGATAAGGCCGCTGAAGCACATAGCGCGGTCCTGGGTTGTTTGGCGTTGGTTGTGGGATCCGGCTGGAATCTGAGTTCTTGGTCATGCCAAAGGGTCCCGGCTTCGTTGAATATCCAACCTTTGAAACAGGATACGAAGCCCTGAAACGGGCCATGGCCGACTTCCAAAATGTAACGCCGGAGACCATAACGCCAGTTGTTTTCGATATTCCGATCTCCCTGATCGTCCTTCGCTGCGTACTGGGATTCACGCCCCCGGAATGGGCCTCAATGCCATTAAGTTAAGCCTCAAAGCCCCTCTCCCGGCGGGAGGGTGTCGCAACAGCCCCGCTCCCGGTCTCTGG
>NZ_FLUY01001072.1 GCF_900092655.1 Candidatus Thiosymbion oneisti | reverse complement strand
GACGCAAGGACGCCAAGACGCCAAGAAAGAACAAAGAAACTTTGCGTCTTGGCGCCATTGCGTCGTGGCGTTAAATGGGCCGGAAAGTGAGCGGCCAAG
>NZ_FLUY01001603.1 GCF_900092655.1 Candidatus Thiosymbion oneisti | reverse complement strand
CTCGATTTCTATCGGCGCCGACGCAAGCTCTGCTACTGAGGCCGTTGACACTAACTTAATGGCAGTGACGCTGGAGCATGGGAACGAGTACGAAATTTACAGATTTTATGCCCTAAAATCAGTATCTTAATTTTTAGACAGGCTCTAAGAAATCCGTGCTCCAGTCGGTGCCGAACCGTGGCAATATCTCGAGCGTCGGGTTCAGTGTGGTTACGAAAACCTGGAAACTCATCGAATAGGTCACGGGACAGCCAGAACAGACCTCGCAACGGCCAGTTCGGATACAACCGGAATACCTGGCGCAGCTTTCTCTCGTTATTGAGTGACTCACACCAAATGCGCCGCAGTGTAACATCCCTCCGCTTCATCCCAAGCCGCCAGTAATGGTTGACGAACTGCCCTATCTTATCGAACAGTGAGTAGGAAGTTCGAAACGCGCATTTGATCCGCTCTACCGCCAAGCTATGGCTCGGGTAGTCCAGGGTGTTGTACAGCAGGACACCCCGATCCGAAAAGCCGAGGCCAATCCCGCGGTTGGCATTTGCCATTGCAAACTTGGGAATGCGCTCAATGGCGCGATCCCAATATGTAACCGCATCTACGAAGCGCCCGACATGGTTGAGCAGATTGCCCAGATTCGTCTCGATTTGGCACTGCCGCATCGGATCGAGATGGACAAATGCCGGATGGTAAGCTGCCTCGCGTAGGTGGAAGAGTTCGTGCTCAATCTCCTCACCCTCCCAATCCCATTCATCATCCGAACGGTACTTACAGATATACCGACGAGCACTCCAGGCGTTGGCGCGCATATAGGCCAACTCGGCAGCCATTGGAGATTCTGATACCTTTTCACTTAGTGCCGCTGCCAAATCATCCGTGGACTTAAGAACTTCCATGTCCCTGGAGTCCGTTGCTGTATCAATGGCACCCGCGAGTGCCGCCATGTGATCATCAATGGCTACATCCGTTTGCTCTGCTCGGCGAAGCCATTCGGCCGCAGTTTTGTTCATAATCTCGAATCTGATTTCTCCCTGCGTTTTACCTCACTTATGGGCGAGTGTCTTGTTGATGAAGCTGTGCAAAACCGACGAAATCAGCATTTGATAGGTGATGCCTTCTCGTTCCGCGATTCTCCGGATTTGCACGAAATCATATTCCGGAAGTCGGATGCTGATCTGTTTCTCACCGAGCATTGAGCGAGCGTCTTCTCGTAGTTCATATTCGCGTTTTTCACTGATCCCGTCAGGTAAAAAACCTTCACCCTCGATCAACTCGTAGAGTTCGCGTTCCTGGTCATCATAGAATTCCGTGATCAGGGGAGGAAGTAGGTTGTTCTGATCTTTCATGGCTTTTCAGTTATGAACCGTTTTGTATGTTTTCTGCTTGGGAAAAGGGTCTTCAGGAATTTTTCACCGTCTTCCCCTAACAGCGCTTCGTCTAGGTTTATGTGGTATTGCATGGTTAGGCGGCTCCGTTTGCAACTGAGATAAAAAGGCCCGCTCATGTGGGCCTCTTAAGTCTAGCAGAACCTACTGTCGGAGCTACTTGGCCGCCAGTTCCTCCAGCTTCTTGGCCGGGATGATCCGCCCGTCGAGGGCCGCGTCCTTGGCGTCGCGGCCATAGGCCACCGCCATGAGGGTCGAGTAGTAGGCCACTGGCATGGCGAATTTGGTGGAATAGGTCGCGTTGATCCGGTCCTGGTAGACCTCGACGTTCATTTGGCACACGGGGCAGGGAGTAGCGATCATGTCGGCAACCTGGTCATAGGCCGCCTCGATGATACCTTTGACCATCTCCTGGGATTTCTCGGGCTCGGAGAAGGCGAGCGCACCGCCGCAGCACTGGACCTTTTTCTCGTAGCCGGGGATGGACTCCGCGCCCAGGGTGTCGATCATCTTATCCAGATAGACGGGGTTCTCGAAGGATTCGCCGGCGATCCCGAAGGGGTCCGGTCTGACAGCCCACGTAGCTGGCGATCTTGATGCCTTCCAGGGGGTTTTTTGACCTTGGCGCCGATTTCCTCATAGCCGATATCCTCGATCAGGACCTCGCCCATGTGTTTGATGGGCTGGATCTTGGCCGCATCGTAAGGATGCCACCTGGTGGCTAAAGTCCCGACCCGCAGCGTTGGAACCAGGAACGGGCTATCGCGATATCATGGAAACGTTAGAGCAATGGTTTGCCTCGTCCTTAAGCGTACCGGCCCCCTGATCGGCTTGGCACGTGTCGGAGGGCTCGTCTGGCTGCGGGAGTTGTTCGGCATTGTTACCGTGACCTCGGAACCGGACTCCAGGTTGTCGGTGTTGCGACCGTTGTCGGCATGGCCGAGCTGCGGGGACTGACACCATCCGCGCGTGTGGTCTTCGACCTGCTACTGCAAAGCGACTATCGGATCGGTGAGTCTGTGATCGATGAGGTTCTGCGGTCGGTCGCTACCACAAAGACCCGAGGCTGGAGGAAATGAGTCGGTCTCCGGTGGACATGCGCAGGCCACAATCCGATCGAGTCAATCGAGGTCTTCTTCGGTTCCACCCTTATCGTGGCCCTTCTTGGTGGCAAATTCGCAGCCCATCTTGAAATCGCACGCGACACAGGTGCTTTCATCGGATTCTGCTTCCCAAACGCTGCGTATGCTGCCGTAGGTTGCTTCGCGGGCGACGCGTTCCTCAATTTCCTTGACGATGTTGTCGAACTCCGTAGTGGCCTGCGTGATAGCTTTGTCGTTCACAGGGATGACTCGAAGCGCACGGCGTATCCTGTACTCAGCGGATAGGTTCGGAGTGGTGCCCGGCTGGAAAGTCATGATCTGATAGTCGTCCTGGCTTCCCGGTGTCGGAACCACATCCGTCACTCTTTTCTTAATCTCCGATTGCAGCTTCAAATAATCGCTGGAACCAGGTGCAAGCTCATTCACGTAGATCAGAATGCAGGCGACGACCGGCTTCGTTTCGGGTTGTCGGTGGCGTAGCCAAGCATAAGTAAGGACCTGCCATTCGCCGAGCCTCCAATGCTCGTGATCGGTAACAGGCCGTCGCGAACCCTTATAGTCGACGATGACTTCATACTCGCCTTGTAGATTTGGACAGGCTTTCATGACCGCCTGCTTGATGGTGTTGTCATCCGACGCACCGTTCAGGGTGACATGGGTCAAGACATCGATGATGCCCTTCAATCCGTATCGACTGGCACGAGCTTGCCCCTGATCAAGTGCTGGAAGGTCGCGGGTACCGATCACTTTCTCCTCGCTCGTTTCGATCAATTGGAACAGGGATGGGCCAAGCTCGTTAATCGCAACCGCCGCCCGTTGGTAGGCGGACATACGTGTCTGCCGACTTCGTGCCTGCTTGCCCTGACGGGCGAGCGCCTCTTCGATGGGCCAGCCGAGAGATCGAATATCGTGCGGCGGCAAGTGCGGATCGGGAGCCTGAGGACGCGCGTCGGGCTCAATTGGCGTGTAAGGCCAGGGGAAAGGAGGTCGGGTCTCGCGCCAAAGGAGATAGGCTTGCTCCAGCACGCCGTGAATGAATTCTCCATACCACATCTGAACCGGTCGCGATGGCGGAAGCGAGCTGCCGTTGTAGTATCGGTATTGCCGCCTGCATCGCTTAAAAGAGAGGATATCACCGGTCAAGCTGTACTCGGGGAAAACGCTATCGCGTCGTTTGACTGGAAGCTCCATAGGCGTCACATCAGTACGAAGGGCAGATTAGGAATCGGAGGTGGCTTCCTTGCGGGCAGGTTGTCTGTCCAAGCCCAGCTACCGTCGGAACGCCAGAAATGCCCTACATGCTTTGTGTTGGTATTGGTCCTGATCGCCTTTCGATTTCCGACCAGAACGAGGACACTTTGGGGCCAACTGTAGGCGACATAGTATTCCCGGATGATGTCTTCGAACGATCTTTGTAGTGGTGTGCGTTGCAGGCGTAGATCGCCGATTTCGGTGAAGGGCGCCAAGGTGTCTTCAATCGCCGTCGTTCCGGACGGTCGTTCCGGAAACCGCTTGAAGCGCTGTTTAACGTGGTTCGTTTTGCATTCGGAGGAGACATCGACGATCACCATCGGGAACTCCAGTCCCTTTGCCTGGTGGATTGTCATCATATTGAAGCAATTCCTGGGGACATCCGCGAGGATCTCTTCATCGATTTCAATGTTGCCTTCGGCGAGAGGCGCGAGCATGTCGTAGAGGGCGGATCGGCGCGAACGGTTATTGTGGGGCTCGGTTCGGTAGATCTGACCGCGATAGGTAGAGAAGGACACCATCTGCGAGGCGGCACGCGAGACCACTTCCAAATAGACTTGGTGCTCCGGATCGTCGGAAAGCTCGGGAATATAGGGGACATAGGCATAGACCGCATCGAGTAACGGCCAATCCCGCGGACTGTCGTCGCCTGGTTGAGCGATCTTTCGTATCTCGTTCAGCCGCAATTGCAGCCTGGTTCCATCCATTGCGGACGGATTCGCTTGTAGCTGGTCTCGGGCGGTCTGACGCCACTCGCCGAAGACCCTTTTTACATCATTGCGTAAGTGCATGTCAGGGCTGGAGGCTATCGTACCGTCAGGTGTGCTCGGACCGCTTGGGTCGATTGTTTCGAGGACAAGGCCCAGGAGTCGTTGAACCGCCGGCACGTCCCGTAGCGGTCGTCCACGCGGATTGAATACCCGGATCCCACGTTCCTCCAGCGCATTGCGCAGGAAATACGGGAATTTCGGGTTCGGCGGTTTACCAAATGCAGCCCTGCCGAATTCGTTAACGGATTTGCTGAGTAGTACCGCGTCGCCGAAATCGCCCCCGGATGGGGCGGCCCTCAGCTTGAGGTCCGTGTCGGGGATTGCACGGCCCTGCCCGGAGAAAATGTCATACAGAAAGTCCGCAACGGCCTCCGCGAGATCCTTGACCTCCTCTCTGAATATCCCCAGGATTGGAAAGGGCTCGATATCACTCTCGCACGTGATCTCGGGCTTGAGCGGCTGCACGCGGGCACCAGGGTTGAAGTCAGGATCGTTCTTGATGAAACCGTTGAAGAAATCGACGATGTCCTTGCTGGACCGATAGTTACGCTGGAGATGGATTGGGGAGATGTCGCCGCAGCTCAGGGCGGTCCTGGCACGTTCGGCGAATCCACGGAAGAGCTCGATTGTCGCGCCCCGAAAGCGGTAGAGGGATTGGTCGTCGTCGCCAACGACTGTAAGGGTCGCGGCTTGGCGTTTTGCGATCCCGAAATAGATCTGTTCTTGAAGGAGATTCGTATCCTGGTATTCATCCACGAGTACGGCCTGCGCTTTACCTAACGGGCCAATGTCCTGTCCATCGAGCAAACGCCGCCATATGGTGGACTCGAGCCTGGGAAAATCGAGCTGCGATGTCTCATCTAAATAAACCGAGTAACGTTGGATGACCGCCAGAGCGGCGCGTAGACCGGGGTTGGTTTGGTTCTGAAGACCGTTCTCATCGACCAAATCGTGGACAATGCGATCGGCAATGGATTTGAGAACGCGAGCAGCATCACCGGTGGACGAAGGCGGTTCGCCGTCCAGGGTGAACCCCGATAGAAACTGGTCGAGTTCGGATGTCGCGTCGCGTTCTGCGTACAACTTGCCATGGCGAGTAAGCAGGGTACGAGCCGCGAATTCATCCAATAGGGTGTAGCGGGGCTCGGTGGGGATACGGGAGATATCGAGCGCTTCCTCGCAGAGGCCGTCCAGGGTTCCGGTCACGAAGCGATTGACATCCACGCGGCCTAGATAAGCGAACAATTCCTCGTCGCCTTCCCTTTCGGCGAAGGTGCGCGCCTGCTCCACGACAGGCTCTCCCCATTGAATGAGCCTGGATCTGATCTCCTTGGCGGCCTTCTTGGTGAAGGTTGTGACGACGATCTGTTCGGGAAAGATTCGGTCGACTACCGCGTGGCGAAACGCCCGCTGAACCAACACGCGCGTTTTACCGGACCCTGGCCCAGCAACGATGAATGTGGGCGCATCTTTACCGTGCAGCAGACACTCCCGCTGCTCTGGGTTCGGCTCGGAGCCTAAGGTCTCGGTCAATATATCTACGAAGGCCTCAGGCGTCACGGGGAACCTCCTTCCGCGCGCAGTGCTGGCTGAAAGGTGCGTTCCTTGATTATGCCGTATAGTCGCCAGGTGTTGTGAGCACCGCGGCGCTTGTTGCGGTTGCTGCCACGGAAGATCATCACGTCGATGCCAGTCTTCATGCAGATCGGGCACCTGCACGCTCGCCACGGTTTGACCTGCAATGTGCGCTCGTAGCCGGCACGCAGGATGTCGCTTTCTTCACTGCTGCGCGCCAACTTCCCGTCGTAATCGAGCACGGTGGATAGGGTTGCCTGGTAGCTCAATCGTCCCCGGTCATACTCATGCAGCGCCGACAGGGCCTTCGCTTCGAGCATTTCGAGTAGTTCGAGATCGGCACCGGCCTTGAGAAGCCGAGTCCGCGTTCTCCCATCGGATGTCATGGGCACGCGAATCGCCGCGTACCAATTGCCGTCTTCTCCGAGATAATTCTGGTCGGAGCGCAGCCAAGCCTTCCGAAAATAGCTGGCGCTGTCAAAACTCGTGATCCCGAGTTGGCGAAAAAGGTGCTGGAGCTTGGGCCTAAAAATACCGAAGAGATGGACCTCCGGGTGATGCTTCAGACTCTTCAGCGCTTCCATCGTCGTCGTAACGATTGCTTGGACCATCGAATCGGGTAACGGAACCAAACCGCCCAGCGCGATCCGGCGATAGCCCATCTCCGCATAGGCACAGGCGTTGTGCGCATACTGCTCGGGCGATAAGCCCTGGACCGTGCCCACCGGGACAAATCCGGCTCGACGACGTTCTACTTCCCGAAGAAAGGCGTCGGCATTATCGACCGTCAGTGCTACGCGCGCTTCGCGCTTACTTGGAGACAAATCGCATTTGGCACCATCGACAATGATTTGTGGTACAGGAATGTGGTCGATGCTTGCCCCATAGTCGAAATTGTAGAGATCGTAAAGACTGACCACGTAATCGATCGAGAAGGGTGGTTTGTCCTCGTTCACATAGGAAAACGCACCACAGTCTCCGAAGAGTCCCTGGGTGGGATCAAGTCCATAGTGTTGGCGAAGATTGATCGGTCGCAAGGTGCGCGAATCGAGACCACCGACATATTTGAGTGGCCCCTTTGATTCCCGTTTCTGTGCAAGACTAACGAGTATTCCGTCGGCGATCTTGTCGGGATGTAACAAGTGCGCACAGTGCAGCTCTTGTCGTTCTCTTTTGGGAGCTGAGAACGTGTCGGTCATGAAGTCGAAGTCGGGATCCAGCAGGTCATCCCAATCGGGAAGAAAGTACGAAAGTCGGTCGGACGGACTTGGGTGTACACCAAGCCTGGGCGCCGAATCGAAGGTTTGCAGGTAGGCTCCGAGTTTCTGACGCTTTACGCCGATTGGTCCTTCGAAGACTTCCGCACGACCCGAGTCGTCGAGGCGGTCCATCGGAAGCGCAGCGAGATAGTCTTTACCGAGGCAAAGTCGGATGTGATCGTAATCTTCCAGCCACCGATCGATTTGCCCACCTAAGGATGGAGCCAATTCGACCGCCCGTGCGTGATCCATCCTGTGGTCATAGTATTCGATTTCAGTCAGAGCCCCGATGAATCCGAATTTTGCCGAAAGTACGGCGACATCAAGCAGGGCTGGCCAAATCCGTTCGCGCAGATGCGATCGGAAATCCTGGTAGAACGGCCCGTCATACCGGCAAATTGCCGGGGTTGTGCCCTCGGTTTGCGTTTTTCTGCTAGAACAGCCTAGCACCAGGAGCTCAGTCACTTACTGCAATTAGATTCCATGTCAGAGATTTTGACCAACAGCTTCAATTGGGATTTAGATCCTGCGCTTTAGTGCAAGAGTTATCCCCACCGCTTTTCGGAGAATATCGTGACAGACGGGACCTGACACCAAGGCAAAGCGAGCCTCGTCCTATTCCGGTAACCACTCCTGATTCAGGACCTCGCTCGCGTCCCAAGGGCAGATGTCCGGAAAATCGGAGAGACCGGTCTCTTCGGCCGCTTGAGCCGTGGCGTCGTCCCACACGCCTACCCACCAATCGGACTCGGCGAGCTTAGGGCGTAGGCTCGGTGTTTCTTTCAGACGGCGAGCGATACCGCGACGCTGGTTGCGGATGGTGATTTGCCAACTCGCGCCTCGACGTCCCGGTTGCTTCTGCCACTTGAGGAGGTGCGCCAGCAATCGCGTCATGCGGCTGACCAGCTCCCGCTATTCGCTCTTGCCCACGTCTTCGATCTCCTCGGCCAAATGCGCTCTGTCCAGTTGGTCGAGCCGCCCCGCGCGCAACAGACTCGCTTGCTCCGTGGCCCAAGCGACCACGTCGTCTTCGTAACCTATGGCGCTTGTCATCGCTGTCTCCTTTGCGGTCATACAGGAAAGCTACCACGGCAGTGCGGCGGTTTCGACTCACCAGCTGCCAGTCGCCAATCACAGCGGCGGTTGCCTGCCTGGTGGCAGGTTGGCGTAAGTCCCGGATACCTCGGTACTGGTGTGAGGCGAGGGTTAAACTTCGATACGGATCGGAAAGGAAGGCACCAGCTTCGATTGTGCCAATTCATTTCCAGGATCGAAAAATCGGAGTTGGCCGTTTTCGTCGCAGGTCCATACCTCCAGCGCGCCGGCGTCGAAGTACAATGCCCGCTTCTCGGTCATTTCCGCGTCCGTATTACCGTGGGATCGAACTTCTATGCAGAGCTCCGGCGCTACCGGCGCGGAAGCCGTTCCCGCAGCCTGGATCTCACCCCAACGGGCGGCGGAACGCCAAACCACGTCTGCGACCCGTACCCCCGCTGTGGTCCGGATGGCATATTCCGGAACGGCTCGGCCACCTTGGATGCGGTGATTGAGTTCTTCCAGCAGCACGCCCTGGAGTTCGGAATGCAGGGGCCTGTGCGGTGTCATGAGGATCTGACCGTGCTCGTTGAGTTCGATCTTGTAGGGGAGGTCCTTGAGGCTCGAATCGGCAACAACGTCGGCCCACTGCATGATCTTGCCCTCCACAATGGGGGAGTCAAAGAAAAGACCCGCTCGTACGGGCCTTTTAGTCTAGCAGTGGGTAAAGCCTCGTGCCACGAGATTGCGTAGCGGGTCCCGATCAGAGCCGCTGATCAGAAACTGACCGGCTTCGTCCGTCAGCAGGTGAAAAAGGGCGTAGTAGGCGGTTGAAACGGACCACCGGAGGCTGGCATCTTTGGGACACCTGGGTTCTTTCGTCGCAAGGAGTCGTGCTTGCGCCAGGAGATCTTGGGGCAAACTCATAGCACTTGGACGTGAATCCGTGAGATAAAATCCAGGATTTCTGTTAACTCTATGATTTTACTTGGATTTTCAAAGATTGGCTATCTCACCTGCTGGGTGAGTCCAAAAATGAATGAATTTTTCCATTATCCTGTTGTTTTATAAAGGGATTATTCTATAAAC
>NZ_FLUY01000582.1 GCF_900092655.1 Candidatus Thiosymbion oneisti | reverse complement strand
GCCAAGACGCAAAGTTTCTTTGTTCTTTCTTTGCGTCTTGGCGTCCTTGCGTCATTGCGTTTTTTCGCAATTTCCGTTTTTTCGCGAACTGAGCCACTA
>NZ_FLUY01001071.1 GCF_900092655.1 Candidatus Thiosymbion oneisti | reverse complement strand
TTTATGCTTGGCCGCTCACTTTCCGGCCCATTTAACGCCACGACGCAATGGCGCCAAGACGCAAAGTTTCTTTGTTCTTTCTT
>NZ_FLUY01001069.1 GCF_900092655.1 Candidatus Thiosymbion oneisti | reverse complement strand
TCCGTCCCTCACGCCTTCCTGCACCGCGTCGAGCGCATCATGCGCCGAGCGGCCAGGCCGAAAACCAAAGGAGACGGGCACC
>NZ_FLUY01001325.1 GCF_900092655.1 Candidatus Thiosymbion oneisti | reverse complement strand
CATCGATGAGACCGGCGATCTCGCCGTGGGTCAAATCATCGCCGGTACGGCTGCTGACCGGAAGGACATCACCCTCACCGCAGGCGGTGCGATCA
>NZ_FLUY01001068.1 GCF_900092655.1 Candidatus Thiosymbion oneisti | reverse complement strand
GCAACGCCCGTTAGGCCTCCCCGCGGTCCGTGATTGGGCAGCCAAGCGGGTGTTAGAGCCGATCTTCGAGGCGGACTTGGTGCCCGTCTCCTTTGGTTTTCGGCCTGGCCGCTCGGCGCATGATGCGCTCGACGCGGTGCAGGAAGGCGTGAGGG
>NZ_FLUY01001008.1 GCF_900092655.1 Candidatus Thiosymbion oneisti | reverse complement strand
CCCGATAGCCGGAAGGGCCAACGAAATATCGGTAGTCCCGGGAGCCGACAAGATGTCGGCGATCCCAGGGGCCGACAG
>NZ_FLUY01001063.1 GCF_900092655.1 Candidatus Thiosymbion oneisti | reverse complement strand
AGAGTTGTTCCCGATGTGAGTCTTTAAAAATCAATCGGTTATATTGGAACATGAGGCCGATACGGTGGTCGTTGACCAGAAAACAA
>NZ_FLUY01001841.1 GCF_900092655.1 Candidatus Thiosymbion oneisti | reverse complement strand
TGGTAGTGGTTAATATCTAAGTTGGAACATGACCAACGGCACTGGCCGCTATGCCCCCTCTCCCTCCGGGAGAGGGTT
>NZ_FLUY01001061.1 GCF_900092655.1 Candidatus Thiosymbion oneisti | reverse complement strand
GCCGATCAGCACAGAAGAGCCGCGTCCGCTGGAGCGGACAAGCTGCCGTTCCCACGCTGGAGCGTGGGAACGAGCGTGAAATTTGCAGATTTTATTCCCTAAAATCAGTATCTTAATTTTTAGACAGCCTCTTA
>NZ_FLUY01001060.1 GCF_900092655.1 Candidatus Thiosymbion oneisti | reverse complement strand
ACGCACGTCGCCGAGGCGCTCATAGACCGGCAGCTCTTCTTGGGTGCGGATGCGCAGGGCCTCATCGAGCTGGCCGCG
>NZ_FLUY01000811.1 GCF_900092655.1 Candidatus Thiosymbion oneisti | reverse complement strand
CTTGAGTTCCTCCAACTTGCTCGCCAGCGTGGGGTCTTCACCCAACCGGTCGCCGGCCTGGTTTTCCTGCGCGTCGTTGGCATCCAAGCACTGGGGGTCGGCGTCCAGATCAGGCTCGATCTGCTTCAGTTCAGCTTCTAAGCCCTTCTTCGTCGTGATGCTGGCGTCACTGGCGCTGGCGTGAAAAAAC
>NZ_FLUY01001543.1 GCF_900092655.1 Candidatus Thiosymbion oneisti | reverse complement strand
GCGGCAACCGCTCCGAACAGGCGGTAGCCCCGGTATTCGGGGAAGAACTCCGGAAACCGCTTCAGGTCCTTAAGGAGCGCGCGCAC
>NZ_FLUY01001058.1 GCF_900092655.1 Candidatus Thiosymbion oneisti | reverse complement strand
AAAACTAACCCATTGATTTTAAATCGGTAGGCTGGGGTGAGGAACGAACCCCAGCGTTGGTTATTGCTGGGTTTTGGCCGTCCCTGGCCGCAACCCAGCCTAC
>NZ_FLUY01001460.1 GCF_900092655.1 Candidatus Thiosymbion oneisti | reverse complement strand
CGCTCCAGCGTCATGAAACCTTGGCCGCTGGAGCGGCCACAACGGCATTCCCACGCTGGAGCGTGGGAACGAGCCATATTTCGTTGGCCCTTCCGGCTAGCGGGGAGCCCGCGTAGGGCGGATAAGCTTGCGCCATCCGCAGGGATGCCAGCCATCTCCGGCGGGTGGCGGCCAGGCTCCCTCCTGTGTCGGGACGGGGCTTGGCCTGACCCGACCTACAGGGCTCTCCGGTAAGGGTTCAAGACACTCCATTGAGTCTTCAAGACTCTCCGGTGAGTCTTCAACACTCTCCGATGAGTTCTCAAGACTCTCCCGTGAGTCTTTAACACTCTCCGATGAGTCTTCAGGACTCTCCGGTGAGTCTTTAACACTCTCCGATGAGTCTTCAGGACTCTCCGGTGAGTCTTTAACACTCTCCGGTGAGTCCTTGCCAGGCCCGGTTGCGGCTTCGGACCTCGATCTCCACGCCTCGCCCTACTCCTTTGCGGCAGGGGGTTTTTCTCGTTCCCACGCGCTGCGTAGGAAGCTGGTTGCTCCGCGCCGCGGAGGGCATCAGGCCGGTGGTATACACGGGAATCAAACCTGCCGGCGGTCCGGCGTTGTTATCCGGTGCGGCCCAGAGGGCGTCTGCGCTGAGCATTGCCGCCAGCTGGTGATGGGGTCTGTAAGCCGTCTGAAAGACGGCGGTCCCAGCCGGCCTGGGACCGCCGATATTCTATCGGCCCCTGGGACCGCCAACATTCTGTCGGTCCCTGGGACCGCCGACATCTTGTCGGTCCCTGGGATCACCGACATTCTGTCGGTCCCTGGAACCGCCGACATCTTGTCGGCCCCTGGGATCGCCGACATTCTGTCGGTCCCTGGGACCGCCGACATTCTGTCGGCCCCTGGGATCGCCGACATGTTGTCGGCTCCCGGGACTACCGATATTTTGTTGGCCCTTCCGGCTAGCGGGTAAAACCTGAATGCCGAAATGCCGAGTTGCCGGTCCAAATGGTCATCAGTCAGACTGAGTGTTCTCGTTCCCAGGCGCTGCGTGGGAACCAGAGACCGGGAGCGGGGCTTTTGCGACACCTTCCTCTCCGGGGAGCAGGGTTGTGAGGCACCGTATTGGTGGGCACGACCCACCCTATTAATGACATTGCCTTGCATCCGGGCTGGCAGCCCGGATAATCCCGCATCTTTGGTAAACGAATCGGGGTCGATGTGTTCAAGAATGTCCGTCTCTACCGCCTGGAAGAACCGTCCGCCATCGATGCGGACGGCCTTGAGCAGCAGCTCTCAGCGCGTCGGTTCCATCCCTGCGGCCCGCTGCAGACCGCCAGTCTCGGCTGGCATCCGCCCCTGGGGGAGCAGACGCAGGCGCTGAGCCACGCGGGCAACGGCTGTATTGCCCTGTGCGCGCGGCGCCAGGAGCGGCTGCTGCCTTCTACCGTGGTCAGTGAGGCCCTGGACGAGCGGGTGGTGGACCTTGAGGAGCGGGAGGCGCGCACTGTGGGGCGCCGGGAGCGCCGGCAGTTGCGCGAGGAGGTCTTGCTGGACATGCTGCCGCGGGCCTTCACCCGGTCGCGTCAGATCCACGCCTATCTGGATCTGACGGCCGGTTGGATGGTGGTGGATGCCGCCAGTGAGAAGGGCGCCGAGGAGTTGGTCGGCTTGCTGCGGGACACCCTGGGCTCGTTTCGGGTCCGCCCGCCGCGGCCGGGAAACCCACCGCCGGTCATTATGACCCGTTGGGTCGCGACCGGGGAGATGCCCGAGGGCCTGGCCCTGGGGGACGTCTGCGAGCTGCGCGATGCCCGCGACGAACGGGCCTTGGCGCGCTGCAGCGGACAGGATTTGGGGGCGGAGGAGATCGCTACTCACCTGCGCGCCGGCAAGGAGGTGGTCAAGCTCGCCCTCCAGTGGCGGGAGCAACTGGAATTTCTGTTGCAGGAGGACCTTTCCCTGCGGCGTCTGCGCTTTGCCGAGGCCCTGCTCGACGAGGCCCGGGAGCCGGATGTCGAGGATGAGGCGGCCAGATTCGACGCGGAGTTCGCCATCATGGCGCTGCAATTGCGCGAATTGATCCAGTATCTGGACGAGCTATTCGAGCCGGCCGGGGGGACCTGACGGAGCAGCGTAGCGGTTTGCGCGGCGCGGGTGTACTGGCCGGCAATGAATCGAAATCTTACCGGCGTTCTCACGGTGAGGTTCACCTACCGGAAAAACCGCATTCGCATCTTTGGCGCGGGTTACTGGCGGAAAGGTAAGCAGGTCTATGAGCAAGCCAATTCAATATAGCGATGGGCCAATCGGTGAAGTGCGTTTGGTCCCTGATTTCCTGCCTTCCCCGGAGGAATTGGCACTCCGTAGGGAACAAACGAAGGTCACGATCTCGCTGAGCTCGGAAAGCGTTGCCTATTTTAAGGAAGCCGCAAAGAAGCATCATATGCAGTATCAGAAAATGATACGGCAGCTTCTCGATGAGTACGTTGCGCGGCAGAAATGCGCTGACAAGTAGCTCCCGCCTAGCACGTAGGATGCTGGTGAGCGCGGTGGTTCCGAGCTTGCCGGCCGGTGCAGGTTCTCGCCGCGCGAACCGCATCAATGATTATGAAGGCTCCCGGCTATTCGACCCAATCGACCAGGTGATGTATCAAGGGGCCTGCGTCTTTCTCGCTGATGACGCGCCCATGGACGGACGCCCCGGCCCTTTGCACGGTTCCGGGGTCGCCGGTGAGCAGCGGATGCCAAGCGGGTAGGGGACGGTTCTCCGCCACCAGCCGGTAGGCACAGGTGGCAGGGAGCCACCGGGGTTGCTCCAGCACGGCCGGCGTCAAGGTGATGCAGCTGGGGATGATCCGGGCCCGATCGGCATAGTCGCCGCAGCGGCAGGTGTCCAGGTCCAACAGCTTGCAGGCCACGTTGGTGTAATGGATACGCCCGGTGTCCAGGTCCTCGAGTTTTTCCAGACAACACTTGGCGCAGCCGTCGCAGAGGGATTCCCACTGCCCGGGGGTCATATTGGCCAAAGCGGTGGTTTCCCAGAACCTGTCGGTTGTTGCGCTCACGGGTAGTGGTTAAGGTCTAACGGGAATCCGGGCCCTTCGGTTCCACCCGCGCCGCGGCGACGGCGCTTTCCTCTGGCCACAACACCTTGGCCGGGAACGGATACCTCGCCACATC
>NZ_FLUY01000319.1 GCF_900092655.1 Candidatus Thiosymbion oneisti | reverse complement strand
GCTGCAGAAGCCTTTTCGTGTGCGCCGCGAACCGTGTCCAGTCTGCGCGAACGCTGTGTCGAACACGGGCTTGAAGCTGCACTGGAGCGCAAGAAGCAGGCTCGCCCTTCACGGGAGCCGATTCTGGATGGCGAGCAAGAAGCGCGTCTCATCCAACTGGCTTGTAGTGAACCCCCAGCCGGACG
>NZ_FLUY01001098.1 GCF_900092655.1 Candidatus Thiosymbion oneisti | reverse complement strand
AGACCCTGCTCCAGACCCTGCTCCAGACCCTGCTCCAGACCCTGCTCCAGACCCTGCTCCAGACCCTGCTCCAGACCTTGCTTCAAACCCTCGCGTTTCCATTGATCTGTCCAGCTTTCTACGCGATTGGACAACATGTCGTGTACCTCATGTAAATCGCTCATGGACTCGAATTCTACGCCCGGAAGTCGCTTGGGAAGAAACACCCGGTTGAGCCAGACAGTAAAGGCCCGCCGCAGACCGGTTTGTTCCGGTGCTACGAGCCACTCGACCAAGGCATGGAGGATTGTCAGCACCTCCCCAGGTGTTCGGCTGGCTTCGAGGCGGAAGAGCGCAGCGCTTAGATTGCGCTGCGGCAGGTTGCCTTGCTCAGCGACACGCTGCTCGTCGATCAGGAAATACGCCTGTTGCGGCCGGTATTCGCCCAGCATGGGTGGCGCCGGTTCGATCAGGTCGTCGAGGGTCCCCGCGGCATTCCAGGGATCGGCTCCATTGTAGAGGACGATAGGGAATACCGGCGGCAGTAGACCGGCCTGACTCAGCTGCCGAGTGCGGATCAGGTCCTGGTAAAGAAGCCCGAGGTAGGTTTGGATACGCACCGCCATCCAGCGATCTATCGTGGATTGGAATTCAAGCAACAGATAGACATAGAGCCAATCCCGGCCCCAGCGCACGCGCCAGATCAGGTCGTCGGCGCGGTCACGGAGATCATCGCTGATGTAGCTGCCATTGCATTTTTCCAGCGTGGTCAGGTCCAGCTCATTGATCCAGGTGCCCGGTATGAAACCTTGCAACAGGTCGCTGACCATAGCGACGTGTGAATACAACAGCTTATAGCTGCTGTCGTGGACCGGGCCCCGGCCCGCTCGGGTGGATGTATTTTCCTTCGCCACTCTATTTCCACAATCCACAAGTATCAATCACGATTTTTTCCTGCAATGCCTGTCGGGATATCTTCCGGAATGCCGTGTGTGGGACGAGCCCGAGTACGATATTCGCCTCTGCCAATGCTTCCTTTGCACCGTAAAGCCGGACGCCGGCGTCGGCCAATGGTATCGGTAATGCCTCGATGTGGGGCTCGACGGCGAGGATGCGTCCGTTCCTTTCCTGGGCCAGGCGTAGCGCGATCTCGATGGCTGGGCTCCCGCGCAGGTCGTCGATGTCGGCCTTGTAGGCGAGACCGAAGCAGGCGATGGTCGGGTGTCGGATGTGAGCGATCTCAGCACGTACCTTGGTGACCACGAACTCCGGCTGGGCGATATTGACCTCGCGGGCGGCGCGGATGAGCCGGCTTTGTTCTGGAGCAGAGTGGATGATGAACCAGGGGTCTACGGCAATGCAGTGCCCACCGACGCCGGGTCCGGGGCGCAGGATCTCGACCCGGGGGTGATGGTTGGCCAGCCGGATCAGCTCCCGGACATCGATGCTCAGCTGATCGCAGATCCGGGACAGCTCGTTGGCCAGGGCGACATTGACGTCGCGGAAGGTATTCTCGGCGAGCTTGGTCAGCTCGGCGGTACGGCTGTCGGTGGTGAGGACCTTGCCGGCAACGAATTCGCGGTAGAAGTCCGCGGCAGCGGCGGTGGAGGTCGCATCGATACCGCCGACGATGCGATCATTGGCGACCAGTTCTTGGATGATACGTCCAGGCAGGACACGCTCGGGGCAATAAGCAACCCGGATGGTCTCGTGGGATTCGGCTTGGTGATGGGTGTGGCCAGCGATGGCGAGTTCCGGGCGTTCTTCCGCCAGCCAGTGGGCGACCCGCTCGGTGGTGCCGACCGGACTGGTAGACTCCAGGATCACCAGGTTGCCCGGCACCAGCTGGGGGACAACGGCCCGCGTGGCGGCCTCCACGTACCCAAGGTCGGGCTCATGGTCGTCCTTGAACGGCGTGGGGACGGCAAGGATGAAGATGTCCGCCGCGACGGGTTGAGTAGCGGCCTTGAAGCACCCGCTCCGCACCGCGGATTCGACCAGGCGCTCGAGCTCGGGCTCATGAATGTGGATGCGCCCGGTGTTGATGGTCTCGACCACCGCGGGGTTGACGTCGACCCCGTGAACCTCGAAGCCCCTGTCGGCCAGGAGACCGGCGATGGGCAGGCCGATATAGCCGAGCCCCATCACGCAAATCTTGTGGCCTTGTGGGTCACGCATAACGGGCCCTCAGGGTTGCCGCGATGCGGGCCGCGGCGTGTCCATCGCCGTACGGGTTGTGGGCGTGGGACATGGCGCGATAGGCGTGTTCGTCGTCGAGCAGCCTGGTGGCCTCGGCCACTATGGCGGCAGCATCGGTGCCGACCAGACGGGCGGTACCGGCTGCGATGGCTTCGGGACGCTCGGTCGTATCGCGCATGATCAGGACCGGCTTGCCGAGGGCGGGGGCTTCTTCCTGGATCCCGCCCGAGTCCGTGAGCAGGAGGTACGCGCGGTCCATGAGGGCAACGAACGGAAGATAGTCCAAGGGCGCTATGAGGTGGATATTGTCCACTCCACCCAGCAGGCGTCGGACGGGCTCTTGTACATTAGGATTCAGGTGAACCGGATAGAGGATCTGGATATCGGGCCTTTGGGCCAGGGTAGCCAGGGCCCGGCAGATGCGCTCGAAGCCGGCGCCGAAGTTTTCCCGCCGATGACCCGTCACCAGGATGAGTCGGCGGGCGGGATCGAGAAAGTCGAACGGAGCCTCTACCCGATGCCGGAGCACGGGATCGGTCCGCAGCCGTTGTACCACGTCCAGCAGGGCGTCGATGACGGTGTTTCCGGTGACGGTAATGCTGGTGTCCTTTACCCCTTCGCGCAGCAGATTAAGGCGTGCGCGCTCGGTGGGCGCAAAGTGTAGCTCGGCCAGGCTGCCAGTGAGGCGGCGGTTCATCTCTTCGGGCCAGGGGGCGTAGCGACTGCCGGTGCGCAGTCCGGCTTCCACATGGCCCACGGGAATGCGCTGATAGAAGGCAACCAGGGCTGCGGCCCAGGTGGTAGTGGTGTCACCCTGCACCAGGACGAGATTGGGTTTGCAATCTTGCAAGACCGGACGCAGACCAAGCAGCACCTCGGCCGTAAGATCGGTAAGGGCCTGATCGGGCTGCATGAGATCTAAATCGTAATCCGGGCGGATGGCAAAGAGCTGGAGCACCTGATCGAGCATCTGCCGGTGTTGGGCCGTGACACAGACCCGGCCGGTGATCACCTCCTCCGCTGCCAGCACCTGAACTACAGGCGCCATTTTTATCGCCTCCGGGCGGGTGCCGATCACCATGAGGACCCGCGGACGGGCTGGTGCTTTCGGGCCGAGTTGTGTCATTCCCTTGAAATCCAAGTATTGGCGGTGCGGTGTCCAGTCAGTAGGCAGCCTTACCGGTGAACCCGTACAGCAGGGTCAGGAGCACGATCTTGAGATCCAGCCACAGCGACCAGTTGCGAATGTACCAGAGATCATATTCGATGCGTTTTTCCATCTTGTAAAGGTCATCGGTTTCACCGCGCCAGCCGTTGATCTGGGCCCACCCGGTGATCCCGGGCCGTACCTTGTGCCGCAGCATGTACCCTTTGATCTGCTTGCGGTAAAGCTTGTTGTGGGCAACTGCATGGGGGCGGGGACCGACGATGGACATGGTACCGAACAGGACATTGATGAGTTGGGGTAACTCATCCAGGGAGGTACGGCGAAGCAAGGCGCCGAGCTTGGTGATCCGGGGATCGTCTTTTCTGGCCTGCGGTATCTTGTCCTTATCCTCGCAGACGTGCATCGAGCGGAACTTCCAGACCTTGATCTCTTTCCCATTTATCCCATAGCGGCGCTGTTTGAACAACACAGGGCCTGGTGAGGAGAACTTGATCGCGACAGCGATGACCAGCATCGGAACCGCGGCGACGAGCAGGAAGAGACTTGAGAGTACGACGTCCTGGATCCGTTTCACCCAACCCTCTACGCCCCAAAACGGGGTGTCATAGATGCTGACGAGCGGGATACCCTCCAAATTTGACCATTTGCCTTGAGCTAGACTCGAGGTGAAGTAGTCGGGAACCATATACACGGACAGGGTGCTATCCGCGAGTCGATCGACAAGCTCGGCGATTTCAGCGCGTGCCATGGCGGGCAGGGCAATGTAGAGGATATCGAAGTCGCCGTTTTTTGCACCTTGGACGAGGCTGCCTAGCTTGCTGATCGTCGGCTCGGCGCTAGGGTCCATGGTGTCGGAAGCTGAACCATTCACACTGTCATCCCGGATATGCTCCACCAAGTTCAGACCCAGCCGGGGAGTTTGCGAGATGGTTGCCACGAGCTGCTCATAAAGCGCTCCGCTACCCCAAACGACCACATTGCTTTTCCGACCCTTATAACAAAAGACCCTCCTTCCGACGATCCGCCAGGTACTCAGCAGGAACGGCGTTGTAACTAGCCAGATGCCGATCGCGATGCGTGAATAAAAACTGCTGGATTTAAATCCATACGCCAGCAGCAGCAGGATAAAAAAGGTCCACATCCAAACGAGCAGGAGCTGAAAAAACTGGCGTGAGACGGTCTCTCCTCGCCAGGGACGATAGAGACCAACGACCTCAGCGACTAAAAAGAAGACAATAACGGCCACCAGTACGGCTATTGTGTAGCCTGGTCCCCAGAGTGGTCCGTGGAGCTTGATCGCGGCGACTAGGACGGCGGCGATGATCAGGGCATCAACGGCTTTAAAGCCCAAGATTCAGTAAGTAATCGAAATGCGACGCTCTGGGATACATGAGGCGAGCAGATACTAATGTCTTTATGGCTTCCGGATGGTTACTGTAAAAGTCGCTGTAATTACTCTCCCACCTCGATCTACAGGTTATTGAAGTTTAGCACAGGTAACAAACCACACGCCCTTGGATTTTCATCTCGGTAAACGAGGCACCGCATAACCGGCTGTCAAACTTGAGTTAGCTTCCGGAGAGCGGGGGCGTGGTAGCACCCTGCTCCGAATACCGGGACTCTTGGAACCAATTCAGCTTCTCTCTCAGGCGCACGACCTCGCCGACGATGATCAGCGTCGGGGGCTGGGGCGGGTCTTGCGCTATGCGCTCGAGGATGGTGGACAGGGTGCCGGTGTAGACGCGCTGGTTGGGGGTCGTTCCCTGCTGTACCAGGGCGACAGGCATGTCCGGTGAGATGCCGGCTGCCGTCAGCTGCTCGACGATGACCGCGAGCCCCACCAATCCCATGTAGAACACCACCGTCTGGTTCGGCTGGGCGAGCTGTTGCCAGTTGAGGTCGATCGTGCCGTCCTTCAGGTGTCCGGCCACGAAGGTAACGGACTGGGCATAGTCGCGATGGGTGAGAGGGATGCCCGTGTAGGTGGCGCAGCCCGAGGCGGCCGTGATGCCGGGCACGACCTGGAAGGGGATCCGCTGCGCTGCCAGGGTATCGATCTCCTCGCCGCCGCGTCCGAAGATAAAGGGATCTCCGCCCTTCAGACGCACGACCCGGTGCCCCGCCTTGGCCAAATCCGCGAGCAGACGGTTGATTTCCTCCTGGCGCATGGTGTGGTTGTTGCGCTCCTTGCCCACGAATACCCGCTTGGCGTCCCGTCGTACCAGATCCAGGATCGGCTCGGCCACCAGCCGGTCGTATACCACCACATCCGCCTGCTGCATCAGACGCAGGGCGCGGAAGGTAAGCAGGTCGGGATCACCGGGACCGGCCCCCACCAGATAGACCTCACCCATGTCCCCGCTAGGCTCGGCGGCGGCAAGCTCGCGTTCCATGGCCGCGTCTGCCTCATCTAAGTGTCCGGAAAACACCCGCTCGGCCACGGCGCCCTGTAGCACCCGGTCCCAGAATCGACGGCGATCGCGCTGGTCCGCAAACCGGGCCTTGACCGCAGCGCGGTAGCGCCCACAGAGCGCCCCCAAGCGTCCGTAACCGGCAGGAATCAGCGATTCGAGGCGCGTGCGCAACAGGCGCGCGAGAACGGGTGAGGCGGTGGATGTGGAAACGGCCACCACCACGGGTGACCGGTCGACGATCGAGGGCATGATAAAGCTACATGCCGCGGGTTGATCCACCACATTCACCGGGATACCGTGCCGCTTGGCGATGTCGGCGATGTGTCGATTGACGCTGGGATCATCGGTGGCCGCGATGGCCAGAACGGCCCCAGCAAGATCGGCCTCCTCAAAGGGGCGTTGTAGGTGGGCGATGGCGCCGGTTGCCGCCAGCTTGCCGAGGTGCTCGTCGAGCTGGGGGGAAACCACCCGCACGGCGGCCCCCGCGCGCCGAAGACTGGCTATCTTGCGCACCGCCGTTTCCCCGCCGCCGACCACGAGGCAGGGTTTGTTTTTCACCTCGAGGAAGATGGGGAGCAGCTCCATGGTCTCGTCTTGGTTCGGATGTGCAGGTTTCGAGAAGACGCGAATCTGTACCGGCTGCCATGCGCGTCGATGCGACTTGCGGGCCCGTCGGATCGGGGTTCTCCCCAGGCTTGGCCTGGCGTTGAGGGGAACATTAAAACTCATTAATATATTGAATATCCTAACATACCGGCTAGGGGTCAAGTGTGGTCAAAGAAATCGACTCGGCAAGCTTGCAGCAGCGAATGGCCGCGGGAGCCGATGTCCATCTGATCGATATTCGGACCCCGGGAGAAATTGCCGGCGGTGTGATTCAAGATGCGGCGCTCATGCCGATGCATCTGATCCCGTCGCGGATGGGAGAGCTGCCGCAAGATAAGGAGGTCATCCTCTATTGCCGCAGCGGTGTCCGTTCCTACCACGCCTGCGCTTATCTCATGGAACAGGGATTTAACAACGTCACCAATCTGCGGGGCGGTATTATCGGTTGGGCCCGCGGCGGCTTCGAGGTGGTACGCCGGATGGCGGCGTGAGCGGCCAAGCATAAAATTTTCAAACTGAGCCACTGCCCGACGCCAACGTGGCTTGCCTTTTCCTGTGGTTTGGCGTAAATTAGAATTTCTGAGTTTTTTCATATTCTAACACACTGGAACAGTTGGAGATTTTGCTATGGCAGACTTTGATCAAGAGCTCGATGCAAGTGGCCTGAATTGTCCCTTGCCCATCTTGCGCGCGAAGAAGACCCTTTCGGGCATGGACGCCGGACAGATCCTGCACATCATCGCAACCGACCCGGGTTCCGTGAAGGATTTCGAGGCCTTCTCCAAACAGACCGGAAACGAGTTGTTGGAATCGAAGGAAGAGGGTGGTAAGTTCCACTTTCTGATCAAAAAGACGTGACCTGCGGGTTACCGGTCTATCAACCACTCACCAGGTTTTAACAGGAGCGCCAATGGACGAGAAGAAGCTGGCCATCATCGCCACTAAGGGGTCGTTGGATTGGGCCTATCCGCCCTTTATTCTCGCGTCTACCGCCGCGGCGCTGGGATATGAGACCCAAATCTTTTTTACCTTTTACGGGCTGCAGCTCCTCAAGAAGAAGCTGGCGTTGGAGGTAACCCCCCTCGGGAACCCGGGGATGCCCATGCCGATGGGCATGGACAAGTGGTTTCCGGTGCTGGGCATGACGCTGCCCGGCATGCAGGGCATGGTTACCTCCATGATGAAGCAGAAGATGAAGTCCAAGGGAGTGGCCAGCATCGAGGAGCTGCGCGAGCTCTGCATCGAGGCGGAGGTCAAGCTGATCGCCTGCCAGATGACCGTCGATCTCTTCGATATGGACCGCGCGGTATTCATCGACGGCATCGAGTATGCGGGCGCGGCGGCCTTCTTCGAGTTCGCCGGAGACAGTGACATCTGCCTCTATATCTGACCCGGCTGCAGGGCAGCGACGAATAGCGCCGCCTGGGGGCGGCGTTTTTTGTTAAAGAGAAATCCGATGACCGGCTCTGCCATCGAAATCGCCCCCCGCCAGCCGGCGAGGATCAGCTGTGTCCTGGATCGCCTGCGCCGCGCCGGTGGCGACCCCGATCGATCTTCCTAAGGATTGGTACTTTGTGATATAAAGTTTTTTTATTTGGGTATCTTGCGGAGCTTGTTCTCATGGCAGACCGGAGACTCCAGGTTTTTCACACGGTCGCACGGTTGCTGAGCTTCACCAAGGCCGCAGAAACGCTGCATATGACGCAGCCGGCGGTGACCTTCCAGGTACGGCAGTTGGAAGAGCATTTCAACACCCGACTTTTCGACCGTACCCACAACCGCATCAGCATAACCGATGTGGGCAAGAAGGTGTATGAGTATGCCGACCGCATCTTTGAGTTCTACGCGGAGATGGAGAACGCGGTCCGTGAGATGACAGGGGATATCAACGGCACGCTCACCATCGGTGCAAGTACCACGATCGCCGAATATATGCTTCCGACCCTGCTCGGGGACTTCAAGGAACACTACCCGGAGGTCACGATCCACTTGAAGGTCTCCAACAGTGACGGCATCGTGTCCATGGTGGAGAACAACACCATCGATCTCGGGGTCGTGGAATCCTCTGTCGGCAATAAGAATCTGGTGGTGAAGAACTGCAAGCGCGATCAGCTGGTTGCCATCGTCCCGCCGGGCCACCCCATGGAGGGAAAGCGTGCGGTCGAGTTCTCCGAGCTGTTGGAATATCCGTTCATCTGTCGGGAAGAGGGCTCCGGAACCCGCGAGGTGATCGACGATTACTTACGCCAGCTGAAGCCTTCCAGCGCTTCCTTGAAGATTGCCATGGAACTGGGCAGCCCCGAAGCGGTAAAGGGTGCCGTGGAGGCAGGTATGGGCGTGTCCGTAGTCTCCCGGGCGACGATCCGGAAGGAGCTGCGGCTGAATACGCTCGTGGAGCTGAATCTGGATCCACCCCTGGACAGACCCTTCTCTTTCGTTCACCAGAAACAGAAATTCCGCTCGCGGGCCATGGAGGAATTGCTCGAGTTTGCACGCGGCTACTGTGACACCCACGGCGATTCAGGTGGGGAAGGAAAATAGGTGAGCCGGATTCAGGGCGGCGGTCGCGCCGGCGAGCGGCGATTGGTCAAGCGCTATCGCTCGCTGGAGCCGGCGGATCAGGATACCTTGCTCGCCTTCGGTGAATTCCTGGCGTCGCGGGGCACCGCCCACGCCCAACAGGCATCGGCTCCACTGGAGCCGACACCGATGCCACGCCCCCAAGAGGAGAGCGTGGTCGGCGCCATCAAACGGCTTTCCCGCAAATTTTACATGCTCGATCGCAGCGCCATGCTCAATGATACCTCCGCCTTGATGGGGGCCCATGTGCTGCAGGGGCGCCCGGCCGGCGAGGTGATCGACGAGCTGGAGGAGCTCTTCGCCCGCCACTATGCCGAGTATCGGGCAGAGCAGGCCCGCAAACAGGTCTGACCCGTCCCCCGATGCAGGTCCTTGCCGACTGGTTCCGCCGCTATTTCTCCGATCCCCAGATCGTCTTTCTGGCGGTCCTCTTGCTGGTCGGATTCGCGGTGGTGCTCACCATGGGCGATATGTTGGGCCCGGTGCTGGCCAGCATCGTCATCGCCTATCTCCTCGAGGGCCTGGTCTCCTTCCTGCAGCGGCACGGTTGGCACCGCCTCGTGAGCGTATCCCTGGTCTACAGCCTCTTCATCATCTTTGTGGGACTGGTCCTGTTCGGGGTCATGCCGCTGGTCTCCCGTCAGGTGACGGACCTGGTACAGCAGTTTCCCCGCATGATCTCCGCGGGACAAAAGGCGCTGATGGGGTTGCCGGAGCGCTATCCGGACATCATTTCCACCGCGCAGATCCAGGAAGTGATCGGCACCATTCACGCCGAAATCGCCGGCTTCGGTCAACGCATCCTCTCCTGGTCACTCGCCTCCGTGGTGGACATCATTACCCTGCTGGTCTACATCATCCTGGTGCCGCTCCTGGTGTTCTTCTTCCTCAAGGACCGGGAGCTGATTATCAATTGGTTCAAGCGCTATCTGCCCAAACACCGCAGGATCGCCGGCGCCGTATGGCGGGAGGTGGATCGTCAGATCTCCAACTATGTGCGCGGGAAGTTCTGGGAGATCCTGATCGTCTGGGCAGTGAGCTACCTGACCTTTTACGCCTTCGGGCTCAACTACGCCATGCTGCTGGGCATGCTGGTGGGGTTGTCGGTCATCGTCCCCTACATCGGGGCCTCCGTGGTGACCCTGCCGGTCTTGCTGGTCGCCTGGTCCCAGTGGGGCTGGACCTCCCAGTTCGCCTGGCTGGGGGGGACCTACCTCCTCATCCAGGCCCTGGACGGAAACATCCTGGTGCCCTTGTTGTTCTCGGAGGTGGTCGATCTGCACCCGGTGGCCATCATCGTGGCCGTTCTAGTGTTCGGGGGGCTGTGGGGTTTTTGGGGGGTCTTCTTCGCGATTCCGCTCGCGACTCTGGTGCAGGCCGTCCTTAGTGCCTGGCCGCACCATGAACCGCCGCTGTGACTTTAAGGAGAGACAACCATGGCCGAGCCAGCCGAACGCCGGGCGACCTATGAGGATCTGCTAGGGGTTCCGGCGCATTTTGTTGCCGAGATCGTCAATGGCCGTTTAGTCACCCATCCAAGACCGGCGCCCAGGCACTTACAGGCAAGTTCATCGCTCGGAGGAGAGCTCGATGGCCCTTTCAACAAGGGCCGTGGTGGGCCAGGGGGGTGGTGGATCCTGGACGAGCCCGAGCTGCACCTCGGGCCCCATATCCTGGTCCCGGATCTTGCAGGCTGGCGCCGGACGCGCCTGCCGAGCTTACCGGAAACCGCTTGGTTCGAGCTGGCCCCGGATTGGGTCTGTGAGGTCTTGTCCCCTGGAACGGCCGTGGGCGATCGTGCCGAGAAGCTGCCGATCTATGCGGAACACGGCGTGGCGCACGTCTGGCTCATCGATCCCCAGCCGCAGACCCTGGAGGCATTCGAGAACAACGCGGGAAAGTGGCGCTTGCTCACTACCTTGAATAATCAAGATCAGATTTCGCTCCCACCGTTCGACGCTATCGCATTCGACCTGTCGCTGCTGTGGGCGGATTGACGAGAGCTCGTTTTCAAGCGCTTGAATCCGCTGCACCTATTAACGGAGGGGCCTAGTACCTAGTTTCAGTCTGTTTTTTAGGTATAGTGCTGATGGGCGCACTCGATTTCCGCATGTTACCGGGTAGTGCTTAACATGTCGTGGTCATGCAACTCTTCCAGTGGGGAAGAAAAAGGCTCAGCAGGAAGTTCATTACTACATTTACCTGGTAAGAAAGAAAGAGATGGAACCGGCACTTCAACTTCAACCTACTCTTTATGAGAGCCTGGAGGCCCTGCCTGAAAGAGTGACCGGGGAGATCCTGAACGGACAGCTCCACACGCAGCCGCGGCCTTCCGGAGCCCATGTAGGGGCCAGCTCTGCGCTTGGGATCGAGTTGGGAGGACCCTTTCACAGAGGAAGAGGTGGTCCTGGCGGTTGGTGGATCATCGACGAACCGGAGATCCACTTCGTGCGGAATATAGAGGTGGCGGTACCGGATCTGGCCGGTTGGCGACGGGAGCGGATGCCTTACTTGCCGGAAGATCACCGCTTCGAGGTGGTTCCTGATTGGATCTGCGAGCTCTTATCCCCGTCCACAGCAAGCAAGGATCGTGAGATCAAGATGCCGCTGTATGCCCACTATGAGGTGCAGTATGCATGGCTGATCGATCCGGCTAAGCGCACGTTGGAAGCCTACCGACTCGACGCCGGCGCCTGGATCGAGGTCGGCCGCTTTGCCGATGCCGACCAGGTCGCCGTACCACCATTCGAGGCGGTAAGCCTCGATCTGGGGGCCTTTTGGCCGCCTCAGCGACCGGTTCTCGTATAAGTTCCGGGTAACCTTCCTACCTCACCCATTTTCGATCGAGGTATCCGGGCTCCGGAGGCGGTGACGTCGGCCAGTGCTGTTTCAAGCCGCGCCCAGTCCGCTTCGGTGCCCGGCAAACCGAATCTCAGGCTCGGCGGCTCGGTGAACAGCCGGGTTAGGATCCCCCGGTGCGCCAATCGGTCCTGCAGCCGTGCCGCAGCCGGCGTGCGGACCCACTGAAAGAGACCGCAGCCGCCATCGGGGGGCAGTCCGCAGCGCGTCAGCAAATCCACCAGACGTTCGCCGGCCGCCGCCAGGTAGCGGCGGTTGCCTTGCTGCCAAGCGCGGTCCGCGAGTGCCTGGGTCGCCACCCAGCGCGCCGGCGAGCTGACCGCCCAGGGCCCGAGCAGCGCGGTGAGTCTCTCCAGCAGCTGGGGCGGCGCCAGCACGAACCCCACCCGGGCGCCGGCCAGACCGAAGAATTTACCCAAGGAACGCAACAGGATGAGCCCGGACCGAGGACAAAAGCGCGCCAGGCTTGCTTCCGGTGTGGCGTCCATAAAGGCCTCGTCCACCACCAACCAGCCGCCGTGGGCGGCGAGCCGGGTCTGCCAGGCGAGCAGCTCGTCCACCGGAAAGCGGGTCCCGGTCGGGTTATTCGGATGGATGAGCACGAGCACGTCCGATGCGGACACGGCGTCATCCAGTTGTCCTGCGGTGACGGACGTGACCTGGTGCCCGGCGCATCGCCAGGCATGAGCATGCTCAAAATAACCCGGATCGAGCACGCTGACGCGCGCCTGGTCCCGCAGCCGCGGCAGGGCCTGGATCGCCGCCTGGGAGCCGGCAACGGCAAGCAGCTGTTGGGCACCATAGTAGGCCCGGGCCGCCGCTTCGAGTCCGTCTCCGTCTTCCGGAAGGCGTGACCAGGCGGCCCGCGGCGGCTCGGGGACCGGCCAGCCGCACGGGTTGATGCCGGTGGATAGATCGAGCCAGTCTCCGATGGGGATGCCGTAACGCCGCGCCGCCTGGCGCAACCGGCCACCGTGCTCAAGCATATACCGCTCGCGGCCGCGGCCCTGGTCCCCTGAGTGTTGTCTCTCGTTTGCCTGGTCGCTTCATCTGGAAATTCTAGAGTGCGGCGGTAACTTGACCCCGGCATCGCCCGGAATCTGCGCTACCTGATAGAGCTGAGGTGTTGCCGAGTGGTACCCGCCCGCCGCCGCTTTGGATGTGACGCCACGCCCATTCCAAGCAGGCGTTGCGGCAGGGAAACGCAAATCGGTCACAATCGGTTTGCCATCATCGAGGGTTCTCGATCTCGTTGCGTTCATATGCGGCTCAATCTTCCGTGAGGAGCCTGCGCGTCCACTGTGATCGGTCATTGAGGGCATCTTGCCATGCCCGCTCATAGCGCGCCACGGCTTCCTGATCGAAGCGTCCCTGGTCATGAACCAGAAAGAGCGCGAACAGGCTATTGCCTGCCGCGTCGACGCAATACAGGCCGCGCGATCGTTCGCCCCGCCTGACGAGCCACCCCCGGCGGACCCGTGACCAGTCGATATGCAAACGAAAATCCGAGGCCTGGGCAAACAGGGAGTCGCCGTGACGGATGAGGCCGTCCGCGTTCAGCAGGAGCTCGCTCTCCGCACCGGTCCCGCTGCGCATGAAGATGCGAACACGGCCCCAGCCGCGGGCCGCGTCCAATAGTATGGCCTCCTTTCCGCGCCTGACGGCCGCCACCGCGTAGGTGCCGGCCTGGTCGTCGTCGGTTGCCTCGCCGACCGCCGCCAGGATCTCACCCGGAGGGGCATCGAAGTAGCGGGCGGTATCCTCGAGTGAGGGGCCTTCCGCTGCGCGCAGATAGGCGCGCACGCAGGACCTCCAGCCTTCCAGTCCCATGCTCAACGAGCGGCCGGATCGCTCCCCCGGCTTGAGATGACCCGTCAGGCCGTCGTATTTGTGGGAGTAGCCGCGGGGCGTAATCATCAAGCCACCTCGGCGGTAGGTGTCGCCGTTGCCCACCAGGACCGTGGACAACATCCCGATCTCGCAGTCCGGCAGCGCGTCGAGCTGCGCCAGACGGGTCGTCTGTTGCTCCCGATAGGCGGCATTGACGATGGCGACCGGCGTGTCGGGTCGGCGATGGCGCAGCAAGATGTCCCGGGCTGCCACCAGCTGCTGCCGCCGCCGCCCGCTCCTGGGGTTATAGAGCGCAACCACGAAATCTCCCTTGGCCGCGGCTTCCAACCGCCGCGCGATGAGCGGCCACGGCGTCAGCAGATCCGACAAGGAGATGGCGCAGAAATCATGGCTCAGGGGGGCACCGACCAGGGAGGCACAGGCCGACAAGGCCGTGATGCCCGGTACCACCTCGACCTCGATGCCAGCGTCCGGCGTCCACCCGGATCGCAGGAGGACCTCGTAGGTCAGGCCGGCCATGCCGTAGACGCCGCTGTCGCCTGAAGAGACCAGGGCTACCGTGCGACCCCTGCTCGCCCGCTCGTAGGCCGCGATACAGCGGTCGACCTCCTGGGTCATGCCTTTGCGGATCACCTCCTTCCCGGCGAGGAGGTCCTTGACCAGATCCACATACTTGGCGTAACCGATCACCACCTCGGACTCGGCAATGGCCTGCCGTGCCCGTAAGCTCATCTGCTCCGAGGCACCGGGACCGAGCCCGACCAGAAAGAGCTTGCCCTTACTCACCTGCCAGATACCGCCACAATCGGAGCCCCATGGCGCTCAACATCGATGCGGCTAAGAGACGGTCTAGGGTGGGTTGACATTTATCCGGGCGGTAGTGGTTAATAGAGTTGTTCCGTTTGTTTAATTTTCTAACTTTTTGATTTCAAATACATTTTCATATTCCATGGGCTGGCTGAAAGCAAAAAAATCAGTTCTTTCCGCTCTCAGTCGGCCTTAGAATTTGAAAGTATCTTGAAATATCAATAGGTTAACAACAGGAACAACTCTAATATCTAAGTTGTAACATGACCCACAGCACTGGCCGCTATGCCCCTCTCCCTCTGAGGGTGTCGCAACAGCCCCGCTCCCGGTCTCTGGTTCCCAGGCAGCGCATGGGAACGAGAAAAATAAGCCTGACTGATGACCATTTGGACCGGCAACTCGGCATTCAGGTTCTAGCCGCTAGCCAGAAGGGCCAACGAAATATCGGTGGTCCCGGGAGCCG
>NZ_FLUY01001057.1 GCF_900092655.1 Candidatus Thiosymbion oneisti | reverse complement strand
CCCCTCTCCCGGCGGGAGAGGGGACATAGTAGCCAGTACCGTTGGTCATGTTATCACTTATACATTAGCCACTACCCAGATTAAAAACGATTGTTTTATTTTGCAACATTGGTTGCCCGGGCGACGTTTTCGGCAGGCTGATCCCTTGTAGTTCTGTAAACCCCGATTGTCCCTTGCTATGTCCAACTCTAATCCCAAGGTTGCCGCCGTCCAGATGACAACCGGCCCTGATGTCAGGGCCAACCTGCAGGAGGCGGAACGCTTGATCCGCGCGGCCGCAGACGCCGGCGCCGGCCTGGTGGTGCTACCCGAGAACTTCGCCTTCATGGGAAGACGAATGCAGGACGTGCTTAGGCTGCGTGAATGGGATGGCGATGGGCGGCTGCAGTCATTCCTCTCCGAGGCGGCCGCCCGGTACGGAGTCTGGATCGTTGGCGGCACCATTCCCCTGGTTGCCGACGACGCCGGTCGGGCCCGTGCGGCCTCTCTGGTCTTCAACGGGCGCGGGGAGCGGGTCGCCCGTTACGACAAGATCCACCTGTTTGATGTCAATATCCCCGGCGCCGATGAGCAATACACGGAGTCCTCTACCATCGAGCCCGGCGCGGATATCATCGTCCTGGACAGCCCTTGCGGGCGGCTCGGCGTAGCGGTCTGTTACGAGCTGCGCTTCCCGGAGCTGTTCCGGCACATGCTCGACAGCGGGGTGGAGCTGCTTGCCGTACCTGCCGCCTTCACCGCGGTTACGGGCAAGGCCCACTGGGAAACCCTGGTGCGGGCGCGGGCCATCGAGAACCTGGCCTACGTGGTCACCGCCGCCCAGTGGGGCTATCATGTCAACGGCCGTGAGACCTACGGCAACAGTATGATCGTCGACCCCTGGGGCGCGGTGCTGGCCCGGATACCCCGCGGTACGGGCTGCATCTGTTACCCACTGGAAAGGGACTCCCAAGCCTCGGTGCGCCGCAGTTTTCCGGCCATCGAGCATCGCCGTTTGAAATGTCGGTGAAACGGCCCAGTTTGGGAAGTCAAACTCCGGACAACCGCACACCTGGCCTGGTCAACCCCATCCGCCGGGGACGCCTCGTCCCACCTGCTTAGATCCCGCAGAACCAAGTTAGCGTAGGGTCCTCTGCGCGGACCTTCTAAAAGTCAACAGCCCTTAGAGGCTGTCTAAAAAGGGACCGTAGGCGGTAGGCTGGGTTGCGGCCAGGGACGGCCAAAACCCAGCAATAACCAACGCTGGGGTTCGTTCCTCACCCCAGCCTAC